>WRGU01000001.1 GCA_009787015.1 Candidatus Saccharimonadota bacterium
CGCCACCACCACCGCATCCACCACCACCGAAACCAAATCCACTAGCAGTATAACCGCCGCCTGTGCCACCGGCAGTTTGCGTACCGCCACCCGCAACACCCACCCCTTTGCCACCGGTTAAAGCGCCGCCATAACCTCCTTGACTAGTATTAGTGCCCGACCCGGCCCCGCCACCGGCAGCAATCATAATTCTGGATTTGAGCGAGTTGAAATCACGCCAATTAGCATTGGCAACTAGTCGAAAATCGGTGGCGCCGCCGCCCGGCCAACCACCCGAAGTACCGGCACTACCGTTATAGGATGTACCACCGCCTGCAGAGTTGTTGCCTTGCCCGACGTAAATGTAGATCGTCTCGCCTTGGGTCAGGCTAAGTACGCCTTGGGTATACGCACCCTTGCCACTAAAAGCCCCTGCAGGATAGGCTTCGGCTCCCCAAGCCTCAAATTTATAATATCCGCTTTCTGGCACCGTCCATGTCTGATAATTTCCGGTATAGGCAAAATCCCACTTGGTCTGCGCCACCGGTACAGGATCAGCTTTTGCTGGCTGTTCCGTCCTATCACTAAATATCACTCCCGCAGCTAGCCCAAGGCTTACTACAACAGCTGCGACTATCATGTGCTTGCCAAATCTACGTACTGACCCTTTAATTTTCATACTTTTTTCCTAGTTTTGACATATACCCATTGTCAATTTTACAAAATTTTTCCAAACATTGCAATAGGCTAATGTTTTTCGTCGTTTTATAAGGATATTGACTTTTTTCTGTAATTTTCTAATATTCAAAGATAATGGATTACCGGAACGAGTCCGGTAATGACAAAGGAGGAATTAGATTCTGTGCTTGACACGGAATCCAGTAAGAAAACGAGCGTGTTACTCCGTCGCGATTTCGAGTTCGTAACCGGTCAACATGGATGCTAGGCGAACATTTTGACCCTGTTTGCCGATGGCGATGGATTTTTGCGCTTCGTCGACGTAAACGACGGCTTTTTTCTCGGCTTCATTCAGATCGATTTTCAGGATTTCCGCCGGCGACAGAGCGTTGGCGATGAAGTTCTTGATATCCTTATCATAAGTCACAATATCGATTTTTTCGCTATCACCGATTTCGTTCATCACTGCTTGGACGCGGACACCCTTTGCACCGACGAAAGTGCCGACCGAGTCAACGCCCGGGACGGACGACGACACTGCGATTTTAGTGCGTTTGCCAGCTTCGCGCGCAATAGCTTTGATTTCGACTGCGCCCGTTTCAACTTCTGGAACTTCCTGGACGAATAATGTTTTCACAAAATCCGGCGCGGCACGCGACAACACCAGGGTTGCACCGCGTTGATCGCGATCGATGTCCTTTAATAAAATTTTAATGCGCGAACCAACCTGAAACCGCTCGCCCGGGATTTGTTCGGCGATTGGCATAATGCCCTCACCCTTGCCCAAATCGACGCGGGTCAAGCGCGGTTCGACACGCGCGATCGTACCGGTCAAAATTTCGCCAATGCGTCCATCGAATTGTTTGGCGACAACTTCACGTTCCGCCTCGCGCAGTTTCTGCATCAAGACTTGCTTCGCGACCTGTGCCGCCACCCGACCGAAAGTTTTCGCCTCGAATTCATTTTCGATCACACCGTTAATCAACGCCTGTTTGTCGATTTTTTTAGCGTCCGCCAAACTCAACTGACCGCCATTTTCCGGAGTTTCGACGATGTCGAAATGCACGATGATTTTCGCCGTGCCGTTTTCAGTGTTCAAAATCGCCCGCACATTGAAATCTTTATTATCGTTGTCATGTTTCCACGCCGCCGCGATCGCCTGCTCGATGATGTCCAAAACGACTTCTTCGGGCAAATTTTTTTCTTCGGCAATCGCGCTCACGCCCGCTGCCAGTTGTTTGAGGTTTAATCCTTCCATAACTTCCTTTCTTATTAACCTAAAAATTCCGACCACTTCGGCCGGAACGTAACATGTCCATTGTAGCATACTGAGATTTTTTGTAAAGTATTTACAAAGCCAAAAAGCTTGTGTATAATGGGGTACGTATAATTTTTTACAAAAGGTGGGCAATGAACGACGATAGTACAACAGGAGTTGATGACAACGAAATAAATCAAATGATTGCGGGCATGGACGGCGCAACGCCGATACAGCCGCAACCTATTGCTGGTTATGCACCGCAAGGTATGCCAGGCGGTATGCCAAATATGCCGAGCGCCATGCCGCAAATTACTTCTATGCACCAACCCGTATCGCCGATGCCGGTCGTGGCACAGTCTATCACGCCCATCATGCCACCGCAATCAAACCCCGTGCCCATGCCGCCCGAACCATCGATCGCACCCATGCCCGAACCGACCGCTGACACCAATTTGGACGATATTAAACACGGTGCGGTCGAGGAATTGCGTCCCTTGGTCGAGAAGCTGGATCTACCGCCCGATGAACAATTCGATACTCTATTATTGATCATTCGATCGACCGACGATTCGTCGCTCGTGCCGAAAGCTTACGCGGCCGCCCGCGCCATTCCCGACGAAACCCGCCGCGCCCAAGCCCTCCTCGACATCATCAAAGAAATCGACTATTTCGGACATAGTAAGGATATTTAGAAGTCATTCTTGACAAAAAATCATAAGTGTGATACACTGTTCTCGTGATCGTATGGTCATGGGATTGTTAGGTGTTGGGTTTTTTACTTTGTCATTTCGAGTGAAGCGAA
>WRGU01000002.1 GCA_009787015.1 Candidatus Saccharimonadota bacterium
CCCCGCCACTGATCCAGAGGGGTTCGGACGTGTGGTTGGTGGGTTATTGGCGGACGTACTCAACAATGCTCCACGTTCGACTGATCCAGAGACAGAAAACGATGATTGCGCGGGTTGTGCCAACCTGGAACGCTGTTTCGTAAGAAATCGCAAGGAAATTATCCTAAAAACCGGCGAGGTGGTTTGCGACTTTGTATATAGCAGAGGTATCCCACGCATTATTTTCCTCGATCGGGCGGCGCGCAATGGCGCGGTGGTAGTTGATGAAACGTGGAAACAACGTTATCCCGATCAAACCCCCCCCCAGTTGGTTCACGTCAATCCGCGCGGTTTTGATCTGCCCGAATTAAGAATGGTTTATGAATCCGGCAGAAAATACCACGCAACTCATGGCGGATCGGTACGGCTCGCCCGCGAGATTCAGGAACAGGGACTAATCACCAACGATCCAGTGCTGATTTTCGACACCTGTATGCATAACGGTGTAACTATGGACGAGGTGGTCTATGGTTTAGTCGATAATGGTCAGAGCGACATCTTGACCGGTGTATTCAATGCCTATAATATTCGCCGCGGCATCGATCCGCCCGATCTAGTAATCGACAAGAAAAGCAACATTTGCCACCCGTTCGGCATGAACAAATATGACCGTTACGACGTTCAACTCACAACCGACCAAACAATCATCTCCAAACCAAACACCGATCCAAAAGCCCTCGCCTATAACGCAACAATTCAAAAACTAATTCGTGAAATCATTCGCGGCGAAATCTAATTTTTGTGATATAATATCCGCAGTAAAATAAGGAGGACTATGTTCAAAACGAAATATGCTAAACGGGTTTTTGAGGCGCTCGAGGCGCGGTTGTCGCACGAAACGGAATTTTTACAGGCTGTGCACGAAGTTTTATTGAGCGTCGAGCCGGTGCTCGAATCCGATCCAAAATATGAGAAAAACGCCATTTTGGAACGCATGGTCGATCCGGATCGTCAAATTTCGTTCCGCGTGACATGGGTGGATGACGCTGGTCAGGTCCAAACTAATCGCGGTTATCGGTTCGAATTTAACGGCGCAATTGGTCCGTACAAGGGCGGTCTGCGTTTCCACCCATCGGTCAACCCCAGCATCATCAAATTCCTCGGTTTTGAACAAGTTTTCAAAAACGCGCTGACCGGGTTGTGGTTGGGCGGCGGTAAGGGCGGCAGTGATTTCGATTCGCGCGGCAAATCCGACGGCGAAGTTATGCGCTTCTGCCAAGCCTTCATGAACGAACTCTATCGCCACATCGGCGCAAACACTGATGTCCCCGCCGGCGACATCGGCGTGGGTGGACGCGAAATCGGCTTTTTGTACGGTCAGTATCGCAAACTAACCAACGAATTCACTGGCGTTCTAACCGGCAAAGGTTTAGGTTACGGCGGCAGCCTGGCGCGCACCGAGGCAACTGGTTACGGACTCTGTTATTACACCGCGGAAGCCATGCGCCAACTTTCAAACGACGATTTCACCGATAAAACCGTGGTGATCAGTGGCAGCGGCAACGTGGCGATTTTCGCCGCCGAAAAAGCCGCGGAACTCGGCGGCAAAGTCGTCGCCATGAGCGATTCCGGCGGTTATGTTTACGATCCCGACGGTATTCACCTCGGTTTAATCAAAGAAATCAAACTTGAAAAACGCGGTCGGATCTTGGAATACATTAAAAATCGCAAAAACGCCCAATACGTCGCCGATAAAAAAGTTTGGGAAATTCCTTGCGACATCGCCCTGCCCTGCGCTACGCAAAACGACATCGGCGTGGACGAGGCGCATAAACTGATCAAAAACGGTGTCAAAGTCGTCGCCGAGGGCGCCAATATGCCCACCACCCCGAAAGCCATCGACCTCTTCCGCGAAAGCGGCGTCATTTTCTGCCCCGCCAAAGCCGCCAACGCCGGCGGTGTCGCGGTTTCGGGACTCGAAATGGCACAGAATTCGATGCGCGTCGCGTGGAGTTTCGATGAAGTCGACGCCAAACTCCAAATCATCATGAAAAACATCGTGGAGCAAAGTCTAACGACGGCCGCGAAATACAACCTCGGCAACGACCTCGCGGGCGGTGCGAATATCTCTGCCTTTGAACGCGTCGCCGACGCCATGATCGCTCAGGGCGTATCGTAAAAACCAGCGTTGGGTGGCGCAATCTTAAACCCGCCGCCTTCTTCGGTTTGCGTCGAATCTTGATCAGAATCAGGATCCGGTTCACGATAAGACGAATCCAAATACTTCACGATAATAGCATCGACCCTCCCCAAATTTAACTCCGACAAATCTCCGTCAGTTGAATCAGAATACCCCGCCGCAACAAATCCGCCGCGCATAGTAGACGCCACCGCAAAGAGTTCGTCGGTATCGCTCCCGCCGAAATTATCGTTCCATTCGAGTGCGCCGCTGGCATCATATTTAGCAACTATTGCGTCCTGACCGCCCCTGTTTAATCCTGTCACGTCACCGTCGATGGAATCCGAACCCCCAACCATGACATATCCGCCGCCGGAAACTGAGGCAACCGAATAAAAATAGTCATAATCGCTCCCACCGAAATTTCTATTCCATTCCAACACGCCGCTCGCGCTGTATTTCACAACGATCGCATCATCATTGCCCTTGTTCAGCCCCGCCAAATCGCCATCCACCGAATTAGAATTACCTACCGCCACATAACCGCCGTCGGAAATCGAAATAATCGAATACAGGTGTTCATAGCCGCTCCCGCCAAAATTTCTGCTCCACTCGATCGCGCCGCTAGCATCGAATTTTACCACAATCGCATCATTACGACCCTTGTTCAACCCCGCTAAATCACCGTCATTGGAACTGGAATACCCCGAAGTAATATATCCCCCATCAGGCGTCGAATCAACTGACCAAAAATAATCAACATCAATTCCGCCGAAATTTTTGTTCCATTCGAGCGTGCCATTGGGACTATATTTCACAATCACCGCGTCAATACTACCCTTGTTTAGCCCCGTTAAATCGCCGTTCTTGGAATAAGAATAACCCACCGCGACGCAACCACCATCAGGAGTAGCGGCAACTGCACTAAAAACATCATCGCTACTCCCGCCGAAATTTTTGTTCCACTGCAACACGCCCGTCGCACTGTATTTGGCAAGGATGGCGTCGCGACTGCCCTTGTGTAATCCCGCCAGATCCCCATCGTTCGAATAGCTGACTCCCACTACTGCGTATCCACCGTCGGAGGCGGCGGCAACCGCGCTGAAAATGTCGTCCGCGTGTCCGCCGAAACTCCCGCTCCACCATAAATCGCCATTTGAATCATAATTCGCAATAACAGCATCGGCGTCACCCCTATTCTGCCCCATTAAATCGCCATCCACCGATTCAGAATACCCCACCGCCGTATAACCACCGCCTGGACGCGCAACCACAGATTGGAAAACCTCATCACCGCTCCCGCCAAAATTCCGATTCCATTCTATCTCGTAATTTTCCGGCGGCGTCGCACCGACCGCATTTAACAAATCGGCAGTTATTAACACGCCAACCAACAGTGTTAGTATGCACATCTTTACTATTTTCACGTTAATCCTCCCTTGTTACCGTTTTCGCGACCTTCCCGCCGCTCATGAGGATTGTAGCATCCGTTGTCACTTTAATGTCAATAGAATTTATGCTTAACAGCGTTGTAATTTTCGCAACACTTGATAATTCAAGGAGGCGAGCGAAAAAGCGAATTTCGAAATTAGATTGCTTCGGGCTATGCCTTCGCAATGACAACACCCACCCCCATTGTCATTACCCGACTTGTCCCGGTAATCCATTACTTCCTTGATGCGCCAAACCTGCGAACCAATATGCCTGCGACAGAAATCATTAA
>WRGU01000003.1 GCA_009787015.1 Candidatus Saccharimonadota bacterium
TTTATAGGGACATTATTGGGGACATTAACTGCGACATTTTTTGGCGTTTGACCTCTGTTGGAGTGCGACATTTTGAGGGACATTTTGGGGGACATTTTGTTGCCTGCTTCGTTAATGTTACAATGGTATTATGTACAAAAAACCCAGGCGTATGTTCCCGATAGTCGGCATTATCGTGTCCCTGCTGATTATCGCTTTTGGAATTATTGGTTTCTTTATAGAGGGATTTTCAAAAGGATATGACGCTGAAACTGTCGGCGAAGTATTAAACGTCAGACCTGCCGAGGGCAGATACTGCACATTCGAGTACGAATTTTCGGTCAATTCCAAAACTTATCGCGGCAATGATGAGGAATACGGCAGTAATTGTTCGAAACTAATGCCAGGTTACAAAATAACCGTGGTGTATAAGACCAGCGACCCAGAGTTCAACGCGACCAAATATAACCAGGTAGGACTCGGTATGGTGGTATTTTTCGAATTCATCGGTCTTGGAATACTGACCGCTTGCATTGTGCGGCTGCGTTACATTCATCGCAATCTCGACACCACCGGCGACGGCATTGGCGACCATGCGCCGGCAACCGCGGAACAGATGAAAATTATCGAAAACGGCATGCGCGAACTCGGGCAATTTTACGCCATGCCTAAACGATTAACTCACGAACAGGCGAAACAAGCGATCAATAACATCAACGAACAGATCGCCAACATGAAACGGCATCGATCATTGTGATTTTGCGCGTAACTTCTGACATTTTAGACAAACATGCGTGCCCCGCCCAGCAATGCGGATTTTAGTGATAATCGCACCGCAACGAGGACAAGATGCGCCGTCGCGGCGAAAAACGTTGGCGAAGAGATCGAGATAATTGCCCTTTTTGCCATCGGCGTTGACGTAAGTTTTCATGGTCGAACCGCCGGCGGAGAGCGATTTATTCATGGCGTCGATCGCGGATTGCAAAATCTCGCGCAGTTGTTCGTCCGAGATATCGCGTACGCGGGTTGCGGGGTGAATTTTCGCGCCCCACAATGCCTCGTCGGCGTAAATGTTGCCGATGCCCGCAATCACGGATTGATCCAAAATCGCCGCCTTGACGGCGGAATTATTGCGCCGGCGAACGCGTGTTAAAAATTCAGTTTCAGGATTCCCGATCAACGGTTCCGGACCAAGTTTCGCAATAAATTCCATTTTCTCAACCGCCAGCGTCGGGATTAGTTTAATCCAACCAAATTTGCGTTGGTCGTTGAAGAAGAGTTTTGATAGCCCGTCCGCCGAACCATTCAGCTCAAACTCCACCCGCGTTGACCGGTCGGGCAGGTCGCCGACGAAAGAATCGTTCGGATGTCCGCCGCCCCAGTTTTCGGATCCGCGAAACACAATTTGTCCGGTCATTTTGAGGTGAATGACTAATGAATAATTACTCGACAAATCGATAATCAAAACTTTTGCACGACGGCGAACGGCGATGATTTCCGCATCAACTACAAATTCCTCGATTTCGGACGCACTCACTAAAAACGATTTTGGATTCAAAATATCAACATTCAAAATCTTTCGACCAACAATCAAATTTTCCAATCCGCGGCGGACAGTTTCGACTTCGGGGAGTTCCGGCATGTTTTACATTTCCATATCGTCCGACAAATCGTCAATCTCATCGACACTGGAAATCACGAATGTGCGTTTGCCTTTATTGGTGCGATCGCCGAGCATCCCCATCTGTTCCATCTGCATGAACATGCGCTTGCTGCGACCGAAACCGACACCGAGGAAGGTCTGGATATCGCTGGCGCTCAATTCGCCGTTATCGATACCCAACTGCACCGCCCTAATGAACAGCGGATCCTGTTTGATCGCGTCATCGCTCGCGCCCGGCACAGCGTTGTTATCGGTCGGTCGATTGAGCTGCGCGATCAGGTCGTCATCGTACTGCGACGGACTCTGGAGTTTTAGTTTCAAAACAATCTTTTCGATCTCCTCATCCTCAACAAAGGCGGACTGGATGCGTTTCGGCTCTTTGATTTCGACGGTTTTGAGCAACATATCACCCTGACCCAACAATTTTTCGCCGCCAGAAGTTTGAATAATTTGCTGCGATTCCATCTTGTTCAGCACCGTGAAACAGATGCCCGCGGTGATGTTGGCGCGGATCGAACCCTGAATATATTTGGCGCGCGGCGCTTGCATCATGATGATTTCGTGCAATCCAGCGGCGCGACCCTTTTGCGCGATTTGCTGCACCGCCGTGACGATAGCATCGCGTTCGTTTTTCGCCGAATCGAGCAATGACGTCCATTCATCAATCACCACGACCAAGTAAGGCATTTTCTCCTCTGGAAATCTTTCGCGGAAAGATTTGTAATCCTTGACGCCCTTTTCGCGGAAGTGATCGTATCGTTTGTTCATCTCGTCGACCGTCCAGGTCAGAGTTCGACTGATCTTAATCACTTCATCCTTTGATACACCGAGTCGAACCGGACCCATGAGGTGCGGCATATCCTGATATTGCGCCATTTCCGTTCCCTTCGGATCGACCATCAAAAATTTCAGTTCGTCCGGCGAATAACGATACAGCAGCGACGCCACAATCAAATTCATCATCACCGATTTACCCGATCCCGTCGTACCGGCAATCAGAAGGTGCGGCAAAGTCGTCAGCGACAACACCACTTTCCTGCCCGAAATATCCTGACCAACCGCGAAAGTCAGCGGTTTTTTCGCCACGTTCCATTCGGTCGATTCGATAATCGAACGCATACCAATGAACGCGGATTTTTTGTTCGGAACTTCGATGCCGACGTGCGGACGACCGGGGACAGGGGCTTCGATGCGGACGCTCTCGACCGCCAAATTCATTTTCAGTTTTGCCTCAACTTTCGGCGATGCCACCGCCGACAAATCCGTGCCTTTCTGCATCTGCAAATAATATTGCGTGACGCGCGGACCAGTGCTCCAATCGACGACTTCGCCGTGAATATTGTGTTCTTCCAACGTGTCCTCAATAACTTTCGCGATGAATTTGCGATCACCCGGATCAGCGGCGATTTTTTTGTTCGACAAAATATCAATACCCGGCAGTTGCCAATTGGTGTTGTCGGGTTTTACCGAATGAATAATTTCTTTTGGCGGTTCAACGGGCTGAACTTGACGATTTTTTTCACGCTCCTTGAGCGATCCCTCGATTTCCTCGAGGCGTTTCATGCGCTCTTTGTCTGATTCGCCTACCGCAACTTCGACTTTTTTGTCGTCGGTCGGATTGTTCGCTTCGGCGACTTTGCGGTTGTTTTCCTCGTCCTTGCTCTCGCGGCCAAACGCGCGAATGATGGCGGTGATGACGTGTTTCGGCGATTTTCCGAGAACGAATAATAATAAAATCGCGATTAAAACTGATAAAATCAGCACTGTCACCGGCACGTTCAGCCCCGCACCCAACATGCCCGATGCCACCATCCACCCGAACATGCCGCCGCCGTTGCCGGCAATCGATTCGGTTTGTACCGCGGGATCTTCTAAAAACAATTGGAACAACCCTGAAAACGCCACGAGCAGCAAAATCGTCGTCACCCAAATCACACCCGGCAATTTGTTTTCTTCGCTGCGGAAGATTTGGATCGCCTGCCAGAAAAAAATGAACGGAATCACGAACGCCGTCCAACCCACTATCCAACGAATCAGTTCTGCCAGTTTGCTCAATAAATCGCCGCCCGCACCGAACAATCCAACCAAAATCAGGATCGAGAGCAGAATCAACAGGATCGCGCTGACCTGACGCCAAAACCCGCCCGGCACGCTGTGTGGCGGACTGCTGGTTTTCTTGCTTTTCGGCGGACGCCCCGGTCCGCGGTGTTTACCCATATCTACTATTTTACTTCTTTTGTTAAGTTTTAGCAAGACCGATTTCGCGAAAATTATCCACCACCCACACATCTTGCACACATCTCACTAATAAAATTAACTAGAAGGGAGATGAAAGTGAGGAATAGGGCTATGACAGAAAA
>WRGU01000004.1 GCA_009787015.1 Candidatus Saccharimonadota bacterium
TGACGCCGCTAGAATTTCTGCAATCCCTTACGGGATTTGAGTGTGCTACAATTGATACAAGTGTGCTATATGTTTAGGGGGTGGACCTTACCACTCAATCGGGCTTTTGCCACTCATGATCAGGTAGGCGTTGGCTTTCGAGAAGTGTTTGCAGCCGAAAAAACCGTTGTGGGCGGAGAGGGGCGAGGGGTGGGCGGCTTCTAAAACGAGGTGTTTGGATTCGTCGATGAGGAATTTTTTGTTGCGCGCGTCCCTACCCCATAACAAAAACACCAAATTGTCGCATTTGTCGTTCAGAATCCCAATCATGGCGTCCGTGAACTGCTCCCAACCTTTGCCGCGGTGGCTGCCGGCGCTACCCGCTTCGACGGTCAGGGTATTATTAAGGAGTAAAACACCCTGATCCGCCCAACGCCCAAGATTACCGTTATCTGGAATTGGCGAACTGACATCATCATGAATTTCCTTAAAAATATTAATGAGGCTGGGCGGCGCGGCAACTTCGGGGCGTACGGAAAATGCTAAACCGTGCGCTTGGCGCGGACCGTGATAGGGGTCTTGACCGATGATAACAACTTTTACATTGTTTAGGTCGGTCGTGAATGCACTGAAAACTTGTTGTTTCGGCGGATAGATGGTTTTGGTTTTGTACGCCTCGGCGAGAAACTCACTCAAATCCTTGAAATAAGTTTTGGCGAATTCGGCGTCCAAATATGATTTCCATGATTCGTGCATATATCCATTTTAGCACAGACAAAAAATCGCCCGAGGGTAAAGGGCGATTTTGTTCGGAAAAATTTTACGATACTAAGCGCGAAATTTGTTCTTTCGTGTTGTTCCTGAATTGTTGTACTTCGTCGTAAACGCGGGCTGCTTCGGAGGCGGCTTGTTCGGAGTTTTGCTTCGCCTCGTTGGCGCGCGCCATGATGATTTCGATAATGGCGCGAGCGTCGTCGAATTTCTGGACCTTGTTGTTGGTCGGCGGTTTGTCTAGAAATTCGTTGGCTTCCGCCGGGATGGCGATGTCGCTGGCGTGTTCGCGGATGACAGTGTCGATTGAATCGAGGATTTTTTGCGCGGCAATGGTTGCGCGCTGTAACATGTCGTCGAATTCTTTCGTGTAAGTTTTGATGAAATCTTCTTTAACGGTATCTTTCGTTGGAATTGGCATAGGCGCGGGTGCGGGTGCGGGTGCCGCGGCGACAGGAGCGGGCGCTTCTTCGCTTTGCGGTGTGAGTGTCATGCCGGAAAAATCAAATTCTGGACCACTCTGAATCGGTTCGACCGCTTGTATGCCGTCGACGGTTGATTGATCGCTCGTGACAACTGTGTCATTCGGTATGATATTGCCAAAAACCCCGAGGCTACTCGTCGCGGCGTCGTCGCTCATCGCAACTGGCGGCGGCGTGCTCGCCTGACCTGCCTGACCTAAACCAAAATTATTATCCATAAGATTCCCACCTTTCTTAACTTTACAACCATATTAACATAAGAATTTTTTTTGCGCAAGCGATTTTTCCACATTTTATCTCAACGCTTTTTTGACGAGTTTGGCGTGCAATACAACTCTGGTGTCGTCGGTATAGCAAGTCGACAAAGTCAGGATCCGATCGCCAGTATTCACGCTGGTATTGAAATTGTATTGGCTCCGACCGATCATGGTGTCGAGCCAATCCTGATAATCGCGATCGCCGCCGAAACTGGTTTGAATATAGTACGACTCCACCGGAATTTTATAAACTGAAAAAACTTGATAGAGCATGATTTCGCTCTCGCTGACATACCTCACGACATAGTTGTCTTTATTATTGACCCAGGAAGTTTTCAAAATATTTTTGAGCGAACCGAACATTGTATTGTCCAACCGACTGTGTCCATAAATAATCGTGTTCGGATTCGTCATGCTCGTGTCGTTGCGAAAATCCATAAACACCCAACCGGCCTGGTTATTTTGTTTTTTGAACGAGTGAGTCAAATAATAATCGTTGTCGCCGGTGCGCACGACGGGATAATTGATGTTCGTACCCGCAACGCTAATGAATCCCACGGTGTCGCCGTTGATGGTTTTGAGCTGACCCAAACCCACATCGCCGAACGGCAATCCCACATAATGCCAATAATCGCTATCCCCGTTGCTCGGTTGATTGACTAATTCCGGTTCAGTATTTTCCGGTTCTGTCATCACGGCGATTTCTTCGATTTCTTTGATTTCTTCCGCAATATTATTTCCGTCGATGTACCAGCGCACAAAAATAATCGCGTTAAAAACCAAAATGCCCGTACAAATCGCAATAATTATCAATAATAGAATTTTCCTCGCCAGATTTCTTTGCACAAATGCTATTTTTCCCATACAATTATTGTAACATACTGACGATAGGACTGATAAATAACAGATGGGAATAGCGCAAAAAACTGTTACATACTGAAATAGTTACAATAATGTGATACAATCTTTATATGGCGGACGTGATTATTTCGGTTGAAAATCTCACTCGAAAGTATGGCGACCTGGTGGCTGTTGATGGTATTTCTTTTAGTGTTGTGCGGGGGTCGACGTTCGCATTTCTCGGGCCGAATGGGGCGGGAAAATCGACGACAATTAGTTGCTTGACGACGCTCGCACCGTTCGAGGGAAAGATCGAAATCGCGGGACGTAAAGTCGGACGTGACGACGAAGAAATTGACGCCGAAATCGGCGTAGTGTTTCAACAGTCGCTGCTCGATCCGACACTGACGGTTTTTGACATTTTACAGACCAGAGCCAAGTTTTACGGCATCAAGCGTCCGGAGGCGCGCGCTAAAATCGACAAAATGGCGGATTTGATTGAAATTCGCGAGATTTTGGGGCGGCGTTACGGCAGTCTGTCGGGCGGTCAACAGCGGCGCGTGGACATCGCGCGGGCGTTGATTCACAATCCGAAAATACTGTTTTTGGATGAACCGACGACGGGATTGGATCCGCAGGGACGGCAGTTGGTATGGGAAACTGTGGCGCTATTGCAAAAAGAACTCGGTTTGACGGTGTTTTTGACGACGCATTATATGGAGGAAACCGAACGCGCCAATCAGGTCTATATCATCGACCACGGACACATTATTGCGCATGGCACACCGCATCGTTTGCGCGCGAAATATGCGAATAATCAGTTGCGGCTGCAACCGAAAGATCAAACTTTGCCCGCACGCCTCGATAAAATGGGGATTAAATACGACGTCAAAGATGATATTTTGGCGATCGATATTGAAACGCCGGAAAACGCACTGGAACTGCTCGATCAGGTTCGCGGATTGATTTCCGATTTCGAGTTTGTGCATGGGAATATGGACGACGTGTTTCTCAAACTGACTGGGAAAGATTTACGGGAGGGAAAAAGATGAAGTCATTACAGTTGCGAAGTTTGATTGCGCGCAATTTACGAGTGTATTTCTCCGACCCTGTGGGAGTGTTTTTATCGCTGATCGGGGCAATGATTGTGGTGTTTTTGTATATTATTTTTCTATCAAACATGCAGGTCGACGGCATAATGGCGCGATTTCCGATGTTGGAACGCGGCGAAGTCGAAAATCTCATGAATACGTGGTTGATGGCGGGCGCAGGCGTGGTGGCGGCGGCGACAACGGGCCTCGGCGCGATGATCACGTTCGTCAACGATCGTTCGAGCAAACGCTTTAATGATTTTCTGGTGTCGCCGATTCGACGCGGAACACTGACGTTGGGATATATTTGCGCGAATATTATTGTTTCATCGGCAATGACGGTGACGGTTTTCTTGTTCGGCGTGGTTTATTCGGTGATCGGCGGGGCGGAACTAACGTGGACTGATTTTGGATGGTCGCTCGCGGCGCTGTTATTATGTGTTGTCAGTTTTTCGGCATTGTTTGGATTTATTGGATCACTCTTAAAAACCGCAAACTCTTTTTCCGCAACCAGCGTAGTGATTACCGTGATGCTCGGATTTTTAGCGGGCGTATATTTGCCGATCGGACAGTTTCCGGAAACCGTGAACAACGTCGTCTCCGTCCTACCCTTTAGCCAAGGCGCATCCCTGGTGCGCAGCTACATGATGCGCAGTTCACTGGACAAATTGGCGACAACATCAAAACCGGCCGCCGACTATCTTAAGGAATTTTTAGGAGTTAAAATATCAGTGGGTGACTTCTCGATTGAATATTGGATGATTGCGGTGATCTTGGGCGCAATTGCAATCACCTTCGCTGTACTAATGACGTTAATCATCACGCGAAAAGTACGGTAAAACTAACTTGCATTATTGTTTTGCTGGATTACGTGCAAAAAAACATTTTCCAAAATTACCTCTGTTGTGCGTAAAGACGTTGTCTTTACATCGTCATGCCGGACAGCAACATTGTAGCCATCCTGAATATCCCAATTGTCATCCTGGTGAAGGTGAAATGATCCGTGAAAGTTCACTTTCAACGGGTCACGAGCCGGAAGAGCCGAAGGCGATACTTGTTCCAGGATCCAGTATATATTGTGTCGCCTTCAGGCGACTTATTTTTACTGGATTCCGCAACAAGTGCGGAATGACTAGGATTTAAGTTTGCGAACCAATATGCCTGCGACAGAAATCATTAACAAACCAGTAATAACCATTCCGCCAATTTGCACCGCATTCAATCCCGTGTTCGGC
>WRGU01000005.1 GCA_009787015.1 Candidatus Saccharimonadota bacterium
ATCATGCGGTTGAAGTTATCGCGTTTTTTCAGGCTGGTACCGGAAAGCCCGGGGTCGGCATAGACCTCGACAAATTCCCAGTCCGGGTGCTCGTTGATCAGCTTGCGGGTGTGGGTGATCCGGACTTTGCCTTCAGGTGTCCATTGGATTCGTGTCAGGCAGTGCTTCGTGTAGATTTCAACGATGCTAGCGGCTTCGTCGATTCGGCACACAATGACGTTAGCTTGACGTCAAGTGGACGTAAAGTCGGCAAACAAAAAAGGCCGCGCAACGACGGCTATAATGGTTTTTCTATTTATGTTTCACGGAGCATCACGCCGAGGCGAGTAAGTTCGCGCCTCAACTCATCGAAGCCAGCGCGGCTAAGGTTTTGGAATCTACGAAAGTCTGCATAACTATATGGAAGCAAATCGTCTATCAAATTAATACCTTGGCGTTTCAGGACATTTTGCGTGCGAATTGATACATCTAGGGCATCAACAGTTGTTCCCAAAACATCCTCAGGTGCATATGGTTCAATAGTATCTTCTTCTGCCGACAACGCTAAAATTTTTTCTGCTAATTCATATAGATCGCCATTCATCTCGCTTGGTTCTGCAGCCTGAGCAAATAATGCAGCAGACAACTTTCCGGCTTTTTGACCAGCTCTCATTAATCGCATACGCTGTTCTTCGGGCGTATTAGGTTGGCGATCTGGTGTAGGGGTATAAGATTCATCCATAAAAACATTATATCACACTTGGAGGTGGCGTCAATGCAGCGGCTGAACTACTCTTCTTATGCAAAAATTATCCGCAATTGCTTTTATGACAGTATCAGCATATTGGAGTTGACACTGCTGCTTTTGTCAGCTGCTGTTGAGACTAAAGACGAGGGAGATCTCAGCACTATAGAAAACGGTAGCTACAGCCCCTATCATAGCGGGAAGAAAAATATTTCGCCTAAAATCAGAAAACATTATTCCGATACTGCCAAAACAAAAAACAAGGTAAAGGAGTACTTTGAAGATGCGGTTATTTACCATCTGAAAAATGAGCACGTGTATGTCAATGACATGCTTAATCGATTCTGTGAACTTATTCGCGAGGATGAAAGCATCCCGACAGAAAAAAAGGACACGCTTTTAGCGTTAGCCAAGAAAGAATTCCTGAGTGCCTTTTTGGCTGAAACGTTCATCCACGCGGTTCGGCAAAACAACAAAATAAATGAGCAAGAAAGCAAAGAACCATTAGGGCTACCTACGGGCGGTCCCGCTCTGGAATCGCCATCCCATCTATCCTCTGAAAAATCGCCACCCATACCTGCCATCTTAGAACAAAGTACGGGATATTGTTCTGCTGTTCCCATCATCATATATACCGATAGCAAAACAGGCTTCTTTTCGGTCGTTAGCCGTAGGCAACGTCGCTTTGCCTGTCTTGCTAATGGGTATCAAAATATTTCCAGCGTAGCGTTAAAAGTAATTTTGAAAAACTATATCCAGCAAGATGTCGAAGAAAAGTCTTTCGAATCGAATGAATTGAAACGTTCTGGCATCAAGGAATTATTACGGGTAATCAGCAAGCAGTCTCTAATACTTACGGGCGGCGCTGGTTCCGGTAAATCCACCGCTCTGAGATGGTTATTTTTGCACGCAAAAGGCGTGGTTTCATATGTTCGCATGAGTAATCTCAATGGCCATTCTCACCCTGATATTATCGCTAAGTTTAAGGAATCGTTGGTTAATGACCAACTTGTCTTTCTTGACTGTTTGTAGTATAGCAACCAACATACACTTACACAGAAAAGAAGAAGACTCAAACTAAAAAGAACTGGCTTGTTCATACCATCCCGACCGGTTTTAGGAAATGCTGATTCAGCCCCGTTTGGTTGCGCTATAAGAAACGGGTTTACTGCGTTTTGAATTCGGTTCTAAGGGTGTCACCCTTTTATGGGGAAAAAACCTATCGCACAGCGCTTTTTTCAGTATGTAACTGTTTTTTACCTTAATTGACCCCAGTTATTTTGTATACATGCTATTGAGTATGTAAATGAATAGTATAAACCGATTACCTGAACAAATCGGATAATGACAAACGGACAGCTTTATGCTATAATAAACCAATGAACATTATCGACAGTAGTTCCAAACGCCGGCATGATTTTTTGGAATCGACGATGAGCGGGACGGAGGTGGTGTTAAAGAAAACTATCGACGCCTGTCCGGAACACGCCGCGCAGATGCGGCAGTTGTTGGCGAATTTGGCGTTGATGCGGGTTGCGAATGTCGGGAGCGATGGTGTGCATCGTATGCCGGAATCGGCGCCAGAGGACGCGTTGCTGCTGACGACGTGCCAGAAAAAGATCCCGAATTTTATCAGTAGTTTAGTTATGCGGAAATTTCACAATCGACAGCTCGAAGTTATCGATCATGTTATGCGCGGTTTTGGTGCTTTGATGAGCGAAGCCACCCTAAATCAGCCCGAGCGCAAAATGAAAATTTTGAGCGGTAAAAATAGCGGGGCAGTTGGAACAGAGAGGATTTATATCCAGGGGATATCGGAAAGAGACGTGATACTCCATATGCGACCGGTGACGCAACTAGACCTGGCGCTGATGGATGACGTGGATTTTCCGGCGGAATATGTTTTGTCTCATGAATTACAACACGTTGAACAGTATTTGCGAAATCCGGTCATGAGTATGGCGGGCGGCGATTCGCGGCAACTGAGTCCGAACGCGGACATTAAAAGATATAGATTGAATATGGAGCTAGAGGCGTACGGTGTTGAACATGCGATTTATAATGCGTCAGGAGAGCGCCTGTTCGCAGATAACACAGCGGCGCTCATGGAACGCACGGTGAAAAAAATTCTGAGAAATCCATCGAGCATTAGACCGCTTACTGCTGATGATAATATCTTTTCGCAAATGTCGCACGGAAATCCGCAAAATTCCCCTCAATAATCGACGCACGAATTTGTTCAGTCAAGCGCACGATAAAACGCACGTTATGTTGCGATAATAGCGTGAAAACTTTCGCCCGCGTTTCGAGGTCGGGGGATTTTAGCATCTCGCGCAAAGTTCGGCGGGATAGTCTAGCGCAGCAGGTCGGGCAATCACACTCCGCATCAAGCGGGCGTTCGTCGCTCGCAAATTCCGCGCGTTTCAGTGAAATATCCCCATCGAGCGTGTAAATCTTGCCATGACGCGCCTCGCGGGTCGGGGCGACGCAATCGAAAGTATCGCAACCATTTTCGACCCCCGCAAAAATGTCATCAGGTTTTGACAACCCCAACAAATGCCGCGGTTTTTCGCGCGGCAAAATCGTCGTCATCCACGATAAAATCTCACCCAAATTTTCCTTTTCAAACGCTCCGCCCAAACCAAAACCATCAAATTCCACACTATCAACGCACATCGCGGACAGATCCCGCGCCGCTTTCTCGCGCAGATTGCGCCAATGTCCACCCTGTAACACTCCATATAATGCCTGATACGGTTTTTTAGTGCGTAAATTATTTTGACGAATGTGTTCGCGCAAACTCCGCTCCGCCCATTTTCGCGTCCGCTCCAAACTCTCGAAATTATATTCATAAGGATCAGAAATATTTGTGAGTTCATCGAACGCCATCATCACATCCGCCCCGATTTTATGTTGCGCCGCGATCGACATTTCGGGCGTGAATTTGATGACGCGCGACGAATAAGGATCGCGAAATTCCACACCCTCGTCATCAACCAAGGCTAAACGCTCCTCTTTGCGGGTTTTGCGTTCCGCAATCATCTCGTCCTTTTTATCCATCGATACGATTTTCCCCAAACCCGAACCGAGCGACATGACCTGAAATCCGCCGGAATCAGTCAAAGTCGGACCGCGCCAAGCATTAAATTCCGCCAAACCGCCCGCCGCGTCAATCATCGTCGCCCGCCGGAGCAGGTGATAGCCGTTTGACAGCACCGCCCCAACCCCGATTTCGCGCAAATTTTCCGGCGGCAAGAATTTCACATCCGCATGCGTCCCCACCACCGTAAACGTCGGCGTTTCAATGTCCCCGTGCGGCGTATGAATCACCCCCGCCCGCGCCAAAGAACCCGACATTTCGGCAATAATTTCGAACGAAAACGGCTTATTCATATCTGTAATATTATATATGGTATTGACACGGATGTCAAAGTGTGATATAATGGTAGGATAGGGCTATTTAATTAGCAAATTCTTGATATGCAAATTTCGGTCAAAATGCTCTTCGCCGGTGATTTTTTTCATGAATTTGACGGTGCGATAGGTCACGGGGAGCAAAATAACCTCGCCAACGATTTTACTAACGTACGCGATTATAATCAATCCGACGAATTGACCGGTCGAAACCGTCCCGAGAAACGCGATAGTGGTGAAAATCAGCGTATCCACCAGATCACCGACGAGCGACGATCCGAGCGCGCGAATCCATAAATGCTTGCCCTCGGTGCGAACTTTGATCTTTGCGAACACATAATTATTCAGGATTTGTCCGGTGGCGAACGCGATTAAACTGCCGAACATGATGCGCGGGAAGAAACCGAGGATTGATTCGTATGCCGCTTGGTTGTCCCAACCTTGACCGGGCGGCAATAATTGAACCGCGAATAATGTCAATGCCGCGATTAAATTCATCGCGAGGGATATCAGGACGACTCTTTTTGCCTTATCGAAACCGTAAATTTCCGTGATCACGTCGCCCAAAACGTATGACAAGGGAAATAAAATCGCGCCGCCGTCCCAAACCAAACCTGTGCCGAAAAAATCGAACATTTTCACGCTTGCGAGATTACTCACAATTAAAACTGTCGCCGACAACGCGACGACGATGGAATAAAGGGTGTTTTTGCTGATTTTCACTGATATATTATATCAAATACACGGGATATCGGCTACGCCTTTTTCGCTTGCTCGCGAAAGAAAATGCCTTGGCTGGGCAATGCTTGACTTAATTTGCAACCCCAGTAGGTACATAGTATCATTAAATGAGTTCAACTACTTTTTTCTACAATAAAAGGCTGTTGTTATTCATCAAAAATACCCTCATCTTCAAACGGCTTATCATCGTTAATGGCTTTTTGAATAACCCGCACCCACTCATCATTATCGTCGGGGTCGTCAAGTTGTAAGTCGAAATCAATCGGCAAAGCGTCGCCGAACTTATTGATATATGCTTCAATTAC
>WRGU01000006.1 GCA_009787015.1 Candidatus Saccharimonadota bacterium
GGTATAATTCTAATGTTAATTTAAAGAAAGGATTTCATGGAAGAAAAACCAATGGTAATGTCAACAACAAATGATAAATATAAAGTGATTGGGATAATCTTAATTATTTTATCTGTACTGTTCGCCAGCGCAGCAGGATTTTTTGTTTGGAAAAGTTTCGATCAACAGGCGAAAATTGACGACTTAGGTAATAAAATTAAACAGTTGGAAAAGGATAAAAATGCGAATAAATCCGACAGCGAACCAAATAATGTGTCTTCGCTAGAATCGTATGGCAAAATTATTAGCGAGTTGCAAAAGGTGTATGATGGAAAGTTATCGGATGACGAGCAGAACACGCTGGTGATGACATACAACGAAGATGGCTCTATTGCGGCATCGGTTAGGGTTCATAAATATACACAACAGAGTATAGATGAATTTTTCTATAGCACTGATAACGGTAAAACGTGGAAATATTTTATGGGGGGCTTTCCGGGCCAAACGCCCTGTAAAGATTTTAATACAGATGAGATTAGAAAGATCTTCCGTATTTATGAGTGCCGCGACGACAAGTTTGATTTTGGAATATTAGAGGTTTGGTCTTATTGGGATCGTGAATCTCGTTAATGCTGGGAATTAAAATATCCCCCGTAAGCGGGGATATTTTTTTAGTTGCGACAAGGCGACCTTGTCGTAAAGCTTAAATCAGCGAATAAACCTCTTTGCGCATGGCGCAGGTTTCACGGGTGTCGACGTCGACGCGTCTGTTGGCGTATGCGCCGTGGGCGGTCGGTTCTTTATC
This sequence comes from Candidatus Saccharimonadota bacterium, assembly GCA_009787015.1. GTDB lineage: Bacteria > Patescibacteriota > Saccharimonadia > Saccharimonadales > Saccharimonadaceae > WRGU01. The sequence goes on from WRGU01000006.1 coordinate 785, forward strand.
CTGCAAATATCGCTCCACGAGATCGCATTTTCCAAGCGCAAACCCGCGGCAACTTGCGCAACCGAGTTGTTTGTGGATTTGGTTGCGGCGGATAGTTAATCGCTCGTCGTCGATTTGGCGTTCGACGTAATCGTACCAACTCTCGCCATGTTGTCGTTGACCCATATTATTCTCTATTCTTCGACCGTGACGCCCATCGAACGGGCGGTGCCGGCGACGATTTTGACGGCGGCGTCGAGGTCGTTGGCGTTCAACATCGCCATCTTGTTTTTAGCGATTTCTTCGGCTTGGGCGCGGGTGATTTTGCCGACTTTGTCGGTGTGTGGTTTGCCCGAACCTTTTGGAATGCCGGCGGCGGCGCGGATTTGGTCATCGACCGGTTCGCCTAAACTCTTCCACGTAAAAGTGCGATCCTCATAGACCTGAATATGAACAATTACGTTCTTGCCCATCAAATCTTTGGTGGCGTCGTTGAACGGGTTGATAAATTCCATCATGTTCAAACCCCACTGACCGAGCGTCGAACCAACTGGCGGACCGGCGGTCGCGCGACCTGCGGGAATGCGTAACTTCAAATTACCGATAATCTTTTTTGCCATCTAAAATACTCCTCTTATTAAAATTAGAAGTGCGTAACGGAAATAGTTTAGCATGTTACGGATTATTTTGCAAATAAATCGAGGCCGCTCAAGATTTGAGACAATTGATGGTACACTCTTGTAAAATCAGAGGGAGCGAAGTCATCGAACTGGCTCAAACCGAGCAACTGATTTAATCGTGCTTTCGTTTCGCGCAAATATTTTACTACGCGATCGTCGTCGGATATTTCCCCGGCATGCGTGTCCAAAATCGCGTTAGTTTGCGCCAGACGCTCCATTATGTGTTGATAGTATTCGGGCTGGCTATACTGTTCGATTATTTTGTCGAGTTTTTTGTGCGTTTTGATTCCGCATTCAAAAGAGTTCCAAACGGCTGCTTCGCGTAATATTTCGTTGCGTGGGGTTAGATAATCCTCTACTATGGCATGATCGTTGGTGGCGATTAATGTATCGCGCAGGGTCGGCATTAAACACTGAAAAATACCGTCCTCGGGGGTGCCGCGTTTTGATTTGATATTATCGAGATGTTTCATGCGCGGATCGTAACGCGCGATTACGCCAGTGTCTTCGCTGAACGGGATTTCTAAAACTCCGCGCGGGTTGTCGTCGGTTGGCAGCACCCAAACCCGCGAAACGAAACCGTCGGGGGTCAACATTACGCCTTCGCTATGGACGGGTCCGACATCGAGTTCCTCGATGGGGGTACTGTCACCCGGATAATTGCGACCGATGTGACATAGATGGCTGCCCGCCTGATTGTCATCTTCGCTACCGATTTCTACTGACATGTCCTTTTCGTATTGCTGAGTATTGGAACGCATACCATATCTCGCGATCAAACGTTTCATCAGTTTTTCTTTTAATCTGCTAACTAATTCTTTGTTATTCTCGGTTTGGCTGATCCGTAGCGATATAAAAGGCTTTATAACGTCATCTTCGTATTCCTGGGCGCTTTTTGTGTTCGATAAAAATTCTAATAATGCTTCGGCACTGTGCGGCGGGACATGGGTCATAAATTTTGTGAAACCTAACCCATTCGTGTTCGGGTGATCTTGCGGGGTTTTAACCAGGCTACGTTCCAGACATTCCAAAATGTCGCGAAAATCACGGGTTATTGAACCGTTTCCGTCGACTTCGCCCCAATCTAAAAGTTCACTGTCCAAAAATGGTTCGAGCATCGTTCGCCGGTTGTAATCGGCGGCGTGGGTTTGATGAAATTCGGCGATGATTGGGGCGACCGAATCGTATGATAGTTGTTTGGTAATGCCAGGGTTTGCGCAGACGCTGCAAAATGAGCAGCGACCGTTGCAACCTTTGGTTAAGGCGATCTTACTTAAATTTTGGAAAATGAGCTGGCGCGAGTTGGGCGATACGCCATCTAAAAATTGACCGGCGTCCACTTGTTCCCGAGTTTGCAATTCCTCGGCGAATTTAGCGCGTTCGGCGCGAGCGCAATCTTCGAATGATCCGTATTGGCAAAATTCCCCGTTCGCTGATTGAATGGTGAACCATTTTGACATTCGGGGGGGGGTGTTTCCAGGTAAACGCGCTTTCACCCTACTATTATAGCACACTTTTAATAAAAAGGCAAGTATTTAATAAAAATTTAGTTGACGAAACTGGAATTGAAATGATACAATAAAGTTAGATAAGGTTACGGGGAGGGAGAAAGCGGGTTTTTAGTGGCGTACATGTCGAGATATGAAACGAGGGATGTCGAACCAAGTGAGATTATTCGACCGCAGCTTTTGTTGCCGGGTCGTTATGGGGTGAAAATCGCGCGTAGTGTGGCGCAACTCATGGGGGGGGGTGTTGAGGTTGATGATTCGTATTATCGAAATACTCATTTTGCGTGCGGCGAAATCTGCCCCACTGTTCAAGCCGACCTAGAAGACAAAAATGTTGCGGTTATTTCGTCGTACAGGAGCGGCAACGATAAATGCAACGTTGCGGCAATGGAAACTTACATGCTGGGACAGACGGCGCGCGATTGGGGCGCACGGCACGTTTCGGGCGTGTTATTAAATATGTACGGTGCGCGGCAGGACAGATTGAACACGACGGATCGGCAGCAGCAACCATTAACCGTTAAGGGCGAAGTCGATCGTTTGCGGGTTAGCGGTTTTAATCGATTAATCACAATTGATCCGCACAGCAATGCCCTGTACGATTATTGCGACGATGCGCATGGCATCAATCCGCAATCACTTTACATTGAAAGATTAAAAGCCATTATCGGCGAAAATCCTGAAAAATACATTATTATCGCACCCGATAAAGGCAGTGGCGAGCGTTTGGGGAGTTATCAACAAGAACTAGGTGTCGACGTGTTGGTGATGAAAAAGGATCACGATAAATTTACCGGCGAGAAACGTTATAGTGCGCAAGATCTGTCGCTAGTTAATGGAAAGACCGCAATTGTTATCGATGACATGATCGATTCAGCAGGTACGATGCTGAAGTCGGCGATTCAATTAGAGAAAGAAGGTGAAGCGGAGGGTTTGATTGCGGTGGCAACGCACACGATATTGTCGGGCAACGCGGTCAAAAACCTAAAAAATCCGGCGTTTACCAAAGTCATCGCCACGGATGGAATTTTGAAAGAAGAAGACGAAATCGCTCTGGGCGACAAATTGGACGTCGTGCCGATTGCGCCGCTCATTGCGCGGTACTTCACCGGTCAACTGGCGTGCCGTGATGTGGCAACGCGCGGAAAATTGAAAACCGCCTAAAAAATTTAAACTTTCTTAACTTGCAATGCGTCCAATTCGACGTTAGTGTCGCGACCGAACATGCTGACCATGACTTTGATCTTGCCCTTGATCGGGTCGATTTCGGAAACTGTGCCGTCGAAACCTTTGAATGGTCCGTCGGTGATGCTGATGACTTCGCCGGGTTGTAGATCGATATCGTGTTTCGGTTCGTTAACGCCCATGCGCTTTTTGATCTTGGCGATTTCTTTCGCAGAAACTGGGGTTGGGGTTGTGCCGGCGCCGACGAAACCGGTCACGCCGGGGGTGTTGCGGATAATAAACCACGCATCTTCGGTCAGTTTCATTTCAACTAAAATGTAACCTTGGAAAATTTTCTGTTCAATAACTTTGCGTTTACCGTTTTTGATGACAATCATTTTTTCTTTCGGAACTAACACATCGAAAATTTTGTCCGCCATATCGACGCCGTCGATGCGCTGTTTGATCGAATCGGAAACTTGTTCCTCGTAACCGGAATAAGTGTGAACCGCGTACCATGCCCGCGTGTCGTCGTAGCGTTTAACTTTTGCACTCATAAAATTACCTCCTTTATTGACCATTGAAATAACCAATCGAACACTAAAACCAGAATCGCGAAAAATGCCGAAAACAGAATAACTGCCAATGTTAACGCCCAGGTCGCGCGGCGATTCGTCCATTGAACCTGACGCAATTCGCGCCACGCATCGCGGAAATATCGCCCAATCGCAAAAATCGGTCGAAATAAAACGAACGATTTTTTATTCGGGTCGCGTTCGCGCTTAACTTTTGCTACTTTATCTGCTTTTTTCGCAGATTTTTTATCGGTTTTGACGGGTTTAGTCGTCGAAACCTTGCGCACGATTTCTTTTTCCTCGGTTCTCGCCGCCGACGAATTTCTCCCGCCCGAGGCTTTTATGCGTCGGACGACCGTGCCCTTGCCTGAATTATCTTTCGCCATTCCACATCTCCTTAAATTAAAAAACCAGTTTACTTTCCGCAAACTGTCAAGTCAAGTATACTCCAGTTGGTCGCGAAAGTCAAATGATTTGCAATTATTTCTCGCAACCAGTATAATGATTATGACAATTCATAAAATGGAGGGTTTACAAATACGATGGTAAAGACAATCAAAACCAAGAAAACGTCCTGGGGGGGGGGGCAGCTCTTTAGGAATTATTAGCGCGCT
>WRGU01000007.1 GCA_009787015.1 Candidatus Saccharimonadota bacterium
GGGAGATTAGACGCAACCGCCCTGACATAATGTATAATGTTACTAACTATTTACGAGTTACGGTTTGTTCGGGATTGTTGGAGTGAACCCGTTCGCTCCGTCCATGTTATAATTGTATCTAGAAATGAAGATGTTAAAAGCGGTTAAAACGATAATGTTGTTTGTAGCTGCGGTGGTGATTATGGGCGGCGTTGCTATGCTGTTGCCGATCATTCCGGTCGCGGCGGAGCCCGAAAATGCGGATATCGTCATGCAATTATCGCCGGTTAAGAAGCATCAGAAACTGGAGCCGGGTCAGAAATTTGAGGGCTCGTTTAATATTTACAACCTCGGCGCCAAGGCTTTTGATTTTCGCGTTTACGTTAAACCGTTGACCGTCGGGGCGGATTGTACGGATCAGTACAACGCCAGCAGCGACTATACCCAGATGACCGGTTGGACGACTTTTGAACAATTGAACTTTTATGATTTACAGCCTGGTGATTACCAAACTGTGAAATTTGTCGTTGATGTGCCAAAAACCGCACCAGAGGGTGGACAATATGTGGTGATTTTCGCCGAAATCAGTTCATCCAACCCGAATGGCGAGACCGCGATCCAGGTTCATAAACGCGTTGGTTATAAATTGTACGCTGATTTGGGCGGCAAAAACGTCAAATCCGGCGAGGTTGAATCGGTTCAACAAAATCAACTGTTCCTGCAACCGCCGATCGAATCGACCAGCAAAATTCGCAATAATGGCAATGTGGATTTCACCGCTATCGACACTTATACTGTCGAGGGTATAGACGGCAAAAAAATGTATATTGATGTTCAGGAGGTCGACGTGCTGCCCGATACTTGCCGCATCATTGACCACGAATGGGAGGAAACGCCGACATTTGGTTTATTCAAAGTCAGCACAAAAATCGAATTTCTCGATAAAACCCAGTTCGAAGAGACCAAATGGGTGTTAGTGGTGCCAGTTTGGTTTGTTTTCGTGATGAGTGTGGTCGTGTCGCTATTGATCGGGGTGTTGGTTATGCGGATCAAGGAGCGTCGAAGTGGCGTTTTGACGTCCAAAAAATAATTCGGGTTAAGAAGCTGGACTTTTTATTCAAAATAGCGTATAATGTTTTGTCATGTTAAGCGATGAAAATGTTAGTGTTGCACCGAGATCTGGCGATTCGATTCGAGTTCGTGGCGCGCGTGAACATAACCTGAAAAACATTGATGTGGAAATTCCGCGCGATAAATTGGTGGTGATCACGGGTTTGAGCGGTTCGGGCAAGTCGTCGTTGGCGTTCGATACGATTTATGCCGAGGGGCAACGGCGCTATGTGGAAAGTTTATCGTCGTACGCGCGGCAGTTTTTGGGACAGATGGAAAAACCTGATGTGGATCAAATTGATGGTTTGAGTCCGGCAATTTCGATCGATCAAAAGTCCGCTTCGCGCAATCCGCGTTCCACGGTCGCCACTGTTACAGAAATTTACGATTATTTACGTTTGATGTTTGCACGCATTGGACTTCCCCACTGTCCGGTCTGTGGAAAAGCTGTGGAAAAGCGCAGTTCACAGAGTATTGTGGATGAAATTATGAAACTTGATGGTGCGAAAGTCTATATCGCTGCGCCCATCGCCAAACGAAAAAAGGGCGAGTTTGCCCATATCCCCGAACAATTTTTGTCCAAAGGTTTTGCGCGCGCCCGAGTTGACGGCGTGGTTTATGCGCTCGATGAGTGGCCCGTCCTGGACAAAAATTTCAAACACGACATCGAATTGATCGTCGACCGTTTGGCAATTTCGCCCGACGCCATCTCGCGCATCACCGGATCGGTCGAAACCGCGCTGGAAATCGGCGCAGGAACGGTGGAAATTGTAATAGCGGACGCGTTTCACGAAACGACTTTCTCCACCTCCTACGCCTGTATCGACCATCCCAACGAATTGATTCCGGAACTCGAACCGCGGTTGTTTTCGTTTAATGCGCCGTTTGGGGCGTGTCCGACCTGTACGGGACTTGGGGCGCGGTTAGAGGTCGATCCGGATTTGGTGCTGAATCCGAATTTGACGATTGCCGAGGGGGCGATTCGTCCGTTTAATCGTGTTAATGTGGATGCGTGGTGGATGAAAAAGTTGGCGGCGGTGGGTGCGCGGCATGGATTTGATCTGCGCACGGAAACTAAAAATCTATCCGACGACGTCAAAAACAAGATTTTGTATGGTACGGGTCCGGACAGATACACGATTCAGCTGGGCAGTGGTCGCGATTACGATGCGACGTATGAGGGGGTAATTCCTAATCTGGAGCGGCGATGGAAAGAAACTGACAGTGAATTTATGCGCCACGATATTGAGCGTTTTATGCGCGAACGCGAATGTATGACTTGCCACGGTACGCGTCTCAAACCGGTGGTCCAGGCGGTGACGGTGCATAATTTGAGCATTGTTGATATTTGCAATCTGTCGGTTGATGATGCATTGGATATTTTTGATAAAATCGAGTGGACTGAAACCGAGGAATTTATCGGGCGGCAGATTTTTAAGGAAATTATGGCGCGGCTGTCGTTTATGAAAGACGTTGGACTAAATTATTTGGAATTAGGACGCGCGGCAAATACCCTGTCCGGCGGCGAAGCCCAACGCATTCGTTTGGCGACGCAAATCGGTTCAGGTTTGCAGGGTGTTTTGTATGTTTTGGACGAACCATCGATTGGTTTACATCAGCACGATAACGATCGATTGATCGCTACCCTGCAACATTTGCGCGATTTGGGCAATACGGTGTTGGTGGTCGAACACGATGAAGACACAATTCGCCGCAGCGATTACCTGATCGACATTGGTCCGGGTGCGGGCAAACACGGTGGTGAAATTGTGGCGCAAGGCCGCCCCGAAGAAGTCGCCAAAAATCCGAATTCGATCACGGGACAATATTTGTCGGGTGCAAAAAAAATCGCTGTTCCCAAAAAACGTCGTTCGTTCGATCCGAAAAAACAGTTGATTGTGCGTGGTGCGAAGGAACATAATCTGAAAAATATCGACGTGGTCTTTCCGCTCGGACTCTTGACGGTGGTTTCCGGCGTGTCGGGTTCGGGTAAATCAACGCTGGTGAATGATATTTTGAGCAAGGAACTCGCGGCGCGATTAAATCGGGCGCAAACTGTTGCCGGAGCGCACGAAAATATTGAGGGGATTGAAAATCTGGACAAAGTTATCACGATTGATCAAAGTCCGATCGGTCGCACACCGCGTTCCAATCCCGCGACGTATACCGGAATTTTTACGCCGATTCGCGAACTTTTCGCGTCGATGCCGGAATCCAATATTCGCGGCTATAAAGCCGGTCGATTTTCGTTCAACGTGCGCGGCGGGCGCTGTGAAAATTGTCAGGGTGATGGCATGATCAAGATCGAAATGCACTTTTTACCCGATATTTACGTGACATGCGAAGAATGTGGTGGGGCGCGTTATAATCGCGAAGCACTGGAAATTCGATATAAAAACCAATCGATTTCCGACGTTTTGAACATGACCATCGATGAGGCAGCGGACTTTTTCGTGAATGTGCCGGCGATTCATCGCAAATTGAAAACTATTCAACAGGTCGGTTTGGGATATATCACGTTGGGACAGCCCGCGACCACTTTTTCCGGCGGCGAAGCCCAACGCATCAAGTTAGCAACCGAATTGTCGCGGCGCGCGACAGGTAAAACTTTGTATATTTTGGACGAACCAACAACCGGTTTGCACGCCGACGATGTTAATCGATTATTGGGCGTGTTGCAGGCATTAGTTTCCGCCGGCAACTCCATGATTGTCATCGAACATAATCTCGACGTCATCAAATGCGCCGATTGGTGTATTGATTTAGGTCCGGACGGCGGACTTAACGGCGGTCGCATCGTCGCATCCGGCACTCCAGAACAAGTCGCCATGGTTCAAAAATCGCGGACTGGACAGTATCTAAAGAAAATGTTGTCGTAACAGCAACAAAAAACAGGGGTGGAAATGACCTTTTTTTTCTGGTTTTTTATTTGAAAAACAGAAGCTCTTTGTGCTATAATGTTTATTGTTAATATAATGTTTATTGTTAAAGTGAGGAAATTCGCGAAGCAATTATGTTCAGAATTAAGCATATACGCACCAATATTCTAGGGATGCTAGACAGTTGGCGGCGACATCCTGGTATTTTCGCCGTTACTGTTATTAGCGTTTCGGCGATTGCTGTGGCGCTCGTTTCGCTATTTTCCGCTCGTGCGGCCGGGCCGTTTACAATTTCGCCGGCGCAGGGGCTGTATACTGGGGGTGATACGATTACGATTACGGGGAACGGATTTGGCGATCCGGCGCTGAAATTTACTTCGGAGAGTTATATTGGGAAAGAGGATTTGATGGTGCAGCTCGACGCGATTCAGAACCAACGAGGTACTCCGGTGGCCCCTGCTACTAATAGCGGAGCGAGCATCAACATTACTGATAACAGTTCCAGTTACTACTGGCACGATTTGGCTTGCGACCGGACTACGAATAGCATTACCTACACTAATGTTTACGCTAATACGACTTGCGAGGATTTTCTGTTTTGGAGCACGTCGGGGAATCCGGCGACTTGGGTACGGACAAGCAATGGGGGTCCCATTGTGTTGCATTTTACCGGTAATCAGGTGGCGAAGATGGTTAACACTTTCAATATGGGGACTACCGGGGTAACTCCGCCTACGCCTCCGGGGGGCGGCAACGGGCTTTGGAACGCTACCGACGGTACGGCGCGTTCGAAGATGACTACTGAAATATCGGTTAAACAAAATGCGGCTACTACTACTGCTGCCGCGGTGCTTTTTGAGTTTGGGGCTGCTTATAATAGCAATCCGGGTTATCGGATGATTTTGGGTGCTAGTACTAACTCTGCTGCAACTCCTACCTATAATGGCGGCAACTGTTATGGTAGTACTGGCAACAACATCCGTACGGGAACTTGGACTTGCGCGAACGATACGAATTGGAAAAACTTTGCTGGGATTTTTACGCGTTCTACTGCTTCCGCTAACGGTTACACTAACACTTATTGGTTAAACGGCAGCTTGGCGGTTACTTCGAGTACTAGTACGACCGCGCTTGCCGCGCCGAATAGTGCGGATTTTTTCATTGGGGCGCGGAGTATGACTTCCGGTTCTACGGGTACGGCGCGGTTTAATGGCGATATCCGGAGTTATCGGATGTACCGACGGACGCTGACGGAACAGGAACTAAAATGCAACATGTGGGTTGATCAGGCGCGGTATGAGGGGACGGCGATATCTGGGACGAATATCGATGGTTGCAAAACCGGCGCGAGTAATATTAGCGGAACCGGGATAACGTTCTTTAATGCTCCGACGGTTACTATCGGGGGGCAGACTTGTACGGTGAAGGATTATACCGCAACTTCGATTACTTGCGTTACGCCGGCTAATGCGCCTGGTCAGTATAACGTAGTGGTTACGCCGGCGGCGGCTACTGGTTTGCCGGTCCAGACCTATCCTAATGGTTTTAGATATACTAGCGATCTTTTTGAGTATGATATTCAGAATACTGGAGTTAGTCCGTATACTTATCGCATAGATCCGAGCACGCTGCGGCTTAGTTTGTCGTATACTCATGCGGCGTTGATTACTATTTCTTATCCGCGTACAGCATCGGACAATTCGGCGACGGTGATGACTCGCGGTGTGACAATGGCTAACTCTACCGTAACGACTGTGGTTGGCGGGCAATGCGGCGGTGTGGCTTGTATGACGACGTCGATTTCGATTACCGGCAGCGCCGCTAACATCAATGGTGCTAATGGACTGGAAAACTTCCTGAAAGGTCTGCAGTGGTCGGGTGGCGGCGGATACCTGCGCGGTGAAATTCGTATTTCGATTATGCCAGAAGATGTGGTGTTCTGGATCGACGGCGATGGCAACAAGCACTTCTACCAACTATTAAACGGCGGCAGCAATTTCTCTTGGACCGACGCCTACAACTTCGCCAAGACCAAAACTTTCCACGGTCTGACCGGCTATCTCATGTCGATGGTAAATCAAGACGAAGCCGACCTCATCAAAAC
>WRGU01000008.1 GCA_009787015.1 Candidatus Saccharimonadota bacterium
CCCCCCCCCATGGGTCAAGGGATTTAGGGTTATTTAGTGTTGTGGTTTTTACAATGCCACACAAGACTGTCTTGTGGGGTAGAGAAAATAATTTCATGGAGGCACCTATGGGAGTTGCACCCATCTACGCGGTTTTGCAGACCGCTGCGTAACTGCTCCGCCAAGGCGCCGCGGGCTGAAATGAAAAATCGCCCGCGAACGCAGGCGATAATGTTTTCAAATCTGGTGCGGGTTAAGAGACTCTAACTCTCGACCTCGTCCTTGGCAAGGACGCGCTCTAAACAACTGAGCTAAACCCGCATAAATACGTGACCTAAAACATTATACCCCGCTCGCCGATTTTTCGCAAATTTTCCGTGTGCCCCTATCGAACGTTTGGTGGCGCCTCCCAGACTTGAACTGGGGACACAAGGCTCTTCAGGCCTCTGCTCTACCAACTGAGCTAAAGCGCCAAAGTTGTTCGACAAGCCACATAATTATAACCGATTCGGTCGTTTTACGCAAGTCACTTTGTTCTACTACCGATTCTAAAGGTCTTTTTCAGAAACGACGTGACTGTTTCAGTGTGATCAATACTGATTTTATTCACGATCAGCACCAAAACCGTCCCCACCCCGCCCATGATCAGCGTTATCGGCAAAATATCCATCGTCAGATCATATCGGAACATTTCCGACAGAAACGGCACAATCAAAACAGCAGCATAAGCCACCAAACAAAACGCGATCAGTCCGATTTTCCAACCCTTAACCGGTCGCGACAGAATAATCATCACAGTGGAAATCATGATCATCACGACAATTCCGACACTCGTCCCGGCGGTGCGATCGTTAAGTATGATGTTGCTGTTACTGATCAAAGCATGATCGATCATCATAACAACCGCCGCGAGAACCCCGATCGGGATGGAAAATTGCAACACGCGCCGCAAAAAACCTGGTTTATAGATTTTATTGTTCGGTGCGAGCGCCAAGAAAAACGCCGGCACGCCAATCGAGAATGCCGACACCACCGAAATTTGCGTCGGCAGATACGGGTACGCCATACCAAAAATCGTCACCGCGAGAGCGAGTACCAACGAATAAACATTTTTGATGATGAACAGATTCGCCACGCGTTCGATATTGGCGATTACGCGGCGACCCTCGCTCAGAACCCGCGGCAGATGCGAGAATTTATTATCGAGCAGTACAATTTCCGCAACCGATTTCGTCGCCGCCGATCCGGAATTCATGGCGATGCCGAGGTCTGCTTTCTTTAACGCCAGCGCATCGTTCACGCCGTCGCCCGTCATCGCCACGACATGACCCGCTTTTTGTAAAACTTCCGCGATTTGGCGTTTTTGTTCAGGCTGGACACGACCAAAAACATTATATTTTGCCACGATTCGCGCGAATTTCGTCGGTGATTTTATCGGATCGGGCAATTCGCGCGCATCAAAAACCGCGATGTCCGCCATATTGACCGATCGCGCAACCGCCGCCACCGTCAACGGCGAATCACCGGAAATAATTTTGATTGATACGTTTTGTTCGGCAAAATATTGCAAAGTTTGCGCAGCATCGTCACGGATCTCTTCCGCCAAAATCACCATCGCGACCGGAGTAAATTCACCGATTTCATTTTCCGACCACTTCTCAGTTTTGACGAGAGCCAACACCCGATAACCCTCGTTCGCTTTCTTTTGCGCCTCCCGGAACATTTTGGCGCGTTTGTCGTTGGCAAAGATGATTTCCGGCGCACCAAACAACCATTTTTCACCGTCGATTTCGATTGCACTGTATTTTCGCGCCGAACTGAACGGGATTTCGCGTGTGAATTTCGCCGGTTTGATGTTTTTGATTTGTTTCGTCGCCTCGAGAATCGCGTTATTGGTTGGCGATTTGGCGCGGCTGGCGATGGTCGCTAACACCTGGAAAATCGGTTCGGTTTGTTGGTTTTCCGAAAAATGCGTTGCGTCATCATAAATAATCGCGTGAAATTTAATGTTTCCCTCTGTAATCGTGCCTGTTTTATCCAACAACAACGTGTCCACCCGCGCCAGAGTTTCCACCGCGGGCATCTGTTGGATCAAAACTTTGCGGCGCGCCAACACCACCGCCGCCAACATGAATGCCATCGACGTCAGCAGCACTAAGCCCTCCGGAATCATGCTGACGATCGCCGCCGATGAACGGATGACCGCGCTGCGCCATTGACCGGCGCCCGTGTGCAATTGCCCCCACACCACAATCGGCGCAACGATCACGAGCGTCCATGAAATCCACTTTAATAATTTATTCGTCCCATCGACCAATTCCGATTTCGCGCGTTGGAATTTTTTCGCTTTTGACGCCAATTGAAACGAATACGATTCCACACCAACCTTATCCGCGCGCATGATGCCCGCACCGGCGACCACGATTGAGCCCGATAGAACTTGATCGCAAACCCGTTTCGGCATCGGATCAGATTCACCCGTCAACAAACTTTCATCAATTTCCAGATTTTCCGAATCCAAAATTTCGCCATCCGCCACAATTTGATCACCTAAACTCAATTTGATTAAATCATCTTTCACTACATCGGCGACCGCTATTTCCTGAATTTTGCTATCGCGAATTACCTTGACCGTGGGTGCGTTCAAAATCGTTAATTGATCCAGCATGCGTTTGGCGCGCAATTCCTGAACGATACCGATCCCGCCGTTAATGAATACGATGATGCCGAACATCGCATCCATGATTTCCCGATTAGTCAGAAAAACCACTACCGAAAGAACCAACAGCAAAATATTAAACCGCGTCAACAAATTTGACCGCAAAATATCCCGCACCCGCCGCGACGATCGATTCGGCGTTTTGTTGGTTAAATCGTGCTTTTGGCGATTCTTAACCTCCGCATGGGAGAGTCCGGAAAACTTATTCATCATAGATATTTTAACACGAAGCGAGAAGAATCATAAAAGATGTTGAACGTGCGGCAATAATATTTTCCTCAACCGCTGCTTGCAATCATCGTCCAGTTTCGGCATAAGTTCATCAAATATATTTTGATCCCTAACCCACTCTTCGATATCATCAAATCGGGCGGCGAGAATTACGACCGGCAAAATATCGCCCGGCGCATCGGATATTACATGGATTCCCCATGGCAACACGCTCACTTCCTCGCCAGCCTGATATCCCTCATCCGAATCGTGCAAATATACTCCCATATAATTACTTATCGGGTTTTGCAGTAGAACCGGATACCCAGCGCCCGGATTATGCTTGGAAACTCTCGATTTCTTGCCATCGAGAAAATCCTTAATCAACCGCATAATCCCTTCTTGCGCTTGCTCGATTTGCAATTTTTTGTAAACTTCCCCGTGCGCCTGCCGTTCCGTTTCGGAAAGTTGATCGGGCAACTCCGCAATCGGTAGCACCGGCTTGGTGATATATTTAGATTCAGTATCCAGCGTCCCAACTCTATACACAACGCCTCTGTTCCGTTTCACAAAATCGCACGTTTCGTTTAGTTCCGCATCCGTTTCGCCCGGAAAACCCGCGAGCAAGGTTGTCGACCACACAAAATTTGGTTTTTCCGCATAAATATCAGTTAGCGCAGATTCGAGTACTTCCAACTGTCCATCGCGATTTATTCGCTTTGAACCCGCTTTACTGCCGGTTTCAATTGTGGAATGCATTCCATTGATGGTTTTAGAATTTTTGATCGCTTCGACCAATTCCGGATACAGATCCAGCGGCATGCCAAAATACAGCGACACATCGTCAAATCCCATTTCATCAACAATCGGCAACAGTTCGTGCAGACGCTGCTTCCCCTCTTTCCCATTTTTCCCAAACAAAAATAGATTTCGACCACCCAGAGTCAAATGTTTTTCGTCGGGGTGTTGGACGCGAAATTCCCGCAGTTCGGCGACCGCCCGATCGAACGGCATACTCACCGAACAATTCTCGCCCTCATTCAAATATCGATCGCTGCAATAGGCACAATGGTTATTGCACCCCGTTTGCAAAATGAAAAAACGACTCGGAATATCGCGCATTTTGGCGCACTCTGGCAATAATCCTGGCTCAGTAAACCCAAACGAATCTTTTGGCGCAATATCACTCAAATCACGATCCGGAAAAACCGTTTCAATAATCGTCCGAGTGCGGTCTGGACCGATCGCCTTGACGATCTTCGCCGGTTTGAAATCCCAACCAACATCTGGACTCATCTGGAATATTATTTGTTTCAGGAGAGTGGCATAAAAATCGCCCTTTGGTTCGAAATAGTCCGATTTAATCGACCCGAATTTTCCCGGAAAAATAAAACTTTTTGGCAACTGTGTCGCCCCATCGAAAGCATACAGCAACCTACCGATCGTGTTTTCTATATTTCCCGGCGTCAAAACCGAATTTGCCACAAACATGTGATCAGGATGAATACCGAGATCCTCCAACTTTTGACCGTCGGGAATCTGTAAAACCCTTGCACCCATTTGGCGCAACAAATCCAATTCGCGGACATGTTGGTTTTGGTTAAACGCCGCATTACCGAGTTCGCCAACCATCGCCACCGTTGGCGGCTCATAGTACCAAACTTTTGAACTTTCCGGTTCTTTCATCTTACAATCTTATCACACTTTTGTTATTCTGTCAATAAATGATTGTGATTTTGATGCAAAAATTCCGTTTTCATGTTACAATTGAATTATGACATTTGCAGATACAGCGAGAGTTTCCGTGATTGCCGGCAACGGCGGCAAGGGCGCGGTGAGTTTTCGTCACGAAAAATTCGTCGATAAGGGCGGTCCAGACGGCGGCGACGGCGGCAAGGGCGGCGACGTGATTTTTGTGGCGAATCCGAACGTCAATACTTTGGTGGATTTTCGTTTCAAACCCGAACTGCGCGCCGAAAACGGCGGTGATGGTGCGGATCGCAACAAACATGGTCGGGGCGGCAAAAATTTACGTGTGAATGTGCCAATCGGTACGATGATCCTGCGCGACGGCGAAATTTTGGCGGATCTGACCGAGGATAAACAATCCGTCATCATCGCCCACGGCGGCGACGGCGGATTCGGCAACGCCCATTTCAAATCGTCCGTCCGTCAAGCCCCTCGCATTGCCGAAATCGGCGAACCTGGTGAAAAATTCGAGGCGATGTTGGAATTAAAATTGGTCGCGAACGTTGGTTTGGTTGGTTTCCCGAACGCCGGAAAGTCGACATTTTTATCGGTCGTGTCGAACGCTCGTCCGGAAATCGCCGATTACGCTTTCACGACCTTGACACCGAATCTCGGCATCGCGGACGTGGACGACGAAACGCTCCTGATCGCCGACATTCCGGGTCTGATCGAGGGCGCATCTGAGGGCAAGGGTCTGGGCGACGCATTTCTAAAACACATCGAACGCACGAGCGTGATCTTGCACCTGATCGACGCGTGGTCGGACGATGTTTATACGCAATATTTAACGATTCGGCGCGAACTCGAAAATTATTCAGATAATTTGGCCAAGAAACCGGAAATCGTGGTCTTGACCAAATGCGAGGGCATGGATCAGGAACTCCTGCACATGCAAGTCGAATCCGTCAAAAACGCCATCAACGGTTTCCCCGCCGATTTTGACGGCGCGAGTTACGGCAGCAAAGCCCCAATTTTCCCGATTTCATCCAAAACTAGCGACGGCGTGATTGATCTGCTGCGTTTCGCGAAACGCATGGTCGATGACGAAATCGAACGCGTCAAAACTGCCGAAGAAATCGCTTCCGATGATGCCGGCGGCGATTTGCCGACCATCACCTTGAGCAAAAAACAGGTCGATGAAGCCTGGACTATCGAAAAATCCGACGAATCCGGATCGGAATCGGAAGCTGACGCAATTTTCATCGTCCACGGCGCAAAAATCGAAAAATTCGCCCGTCGCACCGACTTTTCCAACTGGCAGGGCGTCAACCGCCTGCGCGACATCATGAAAAAGATGGGCATCACCCACGAACTCGAACGCCGCGGCGCAAAAACAGACAGCAAAATCCGCATCAGCGGACACGAATTCACACTATTCGAGAACGAAAATCACAAATTGTCATTACCCGACTTGTCCCGGTAATCCATTACTTCCTTGATGCGCCAAACCTGCGAACCAATATGCCTGCGACAGAAATCATTAA
>WRGU01000009.1 GCA_009787015.1 Candidatus Saccharimonadota bacterium
CCCGCCGGCAAGGATCACGGTTCGGACGGCGGCAGCCGCAGTGTCGGCGAGCGCATTTCGCGCGAGATTTTTGGATTCGAACCGCCGATTTTCAATATGTTTGAGTTCGTGGGAATTCGCGGTTTGGCGGGGAAGATGTCGGGATCCTCGGGCATCAATATCACGCCGAAAACCATGTTGGAAGTTTACCAACCGGAGATGGTACTGTGGTTATATTCGCGCTTTGCACTCAATAAAGCCTTTAATTTATGTTTTGATGACGAAATCCTGAAACAATATTTTGAATTTGATCGTTCGTTCATCGCGTATCAAAACGGTACGGCGGACGCGTTGACGAGTCGGGTGATTGAATATTCGTTGCTCGCGGGTCGCACAATCACGCCCGTGCCGATGAATCAGTTGGCGTCGTTCGGATCGATTGTGAATTTTAACCCCGGTGCACTCGAAAAAATTTTCGCTAAAATCGGTGAGAATTATAAGGTTGCCGATTTTTCCGAACGCTTGGGACTCGCGAAAAATTGGTTGGAAAAATATTCGCCGGACAACGTAGTGCATCTCAATTCTGAATTTAACGTGGCGTATTTTGCGGAACGAACGGATTCGGAAAAAGCGGAAATTAAAATGTTGTACGAATATTTGCGCGATAACGATCCAACCAGCGAGGATCTGCGAACTTATCTTTACGAGATTCCGAAAATCGTAAATGTTGGGGTGGACGAGAAAGAACTGAAAAAAATCCAAAGTCAGTTTTTCAAAAATGTTTATCAGATGTTGATCAGCGCGGATTCCGGACCGCGATTATATATGTTTCTGGGTGCGATCGATAAGGATTCGTATTTGAATTTACTTTTGTCATTGCGAGCGTAGCGAAGCAATCTCATACCTCCCGCTCCTTCTCACCGTTTCGTCCCGCTTCACTCCGGACGTAGAGGGGTTAAAGAGGTCGGCGGAACGAAAACGGTTCGCGTCGCTCAATATGGAAGTAACACAACAAAACAATCGCAAAGTATGTTACAATTATAGTATGAAAAGGTTTAGGGTATTCATGTGGGGCGTGTTGGCGATCCTGGTGGTTGGTCAACTGGGTTTTGTGGGTGCGGTGGCGGCGGATTCGGATAGTGTGACGCCGTTTTATTTTTCGGGATTCGCGGCGGATTATTATTTGTCGCGCGACGACGACGGTACATCAAAATTAAAAGTCAAGGAACTTTTGGTTGCGGAGTTTGAAGAATCGAATAATTATAATCACGGGATCGAACGGGCTTTGCCAAAATTTTATAAATTTGATGGCAAGGCGAAAACTGAAACGCACAGTTTTGATTTAAAAATTGATCGCGTTGCGGGCGGGACATGGACGACATATAATAACGGTGATTTCACAGTAATTCGGATCGGCGATACCGACAAAATGGTGCACGGGACGATGGAATACGAAATCGATTGGTCGGCAACCAATGTTACGCGCAATTTCGATAACGGCGATGAATTTTATTGGAAAGCAAACGGTACGGGTTGGAAGCAAAATTTCGAATTAGTTGCCGCGATCGTGCATATTCCGGCGGATTTGGTTTCGGAATTAGATGGTCGCGTCAAATGCGCAATTGGCGAGGATGACCGCGAATGCGAGATTGAAATAATTGATGATGGCGACGAAAAAGTATTAATTTTCAAATCGCCGACCGATCAAATCGGTTTAGTTGGCGGCAAAGCGCAAATGGTGGGGGTATCCGCGGGCGAAACTCTAACTTTCGACATCGGATTCAAACCTGGCACGTTCAAAAAACCGGCGTTCGATGTTGGCGCGATGTTCGGCGTTCCGACATGGGTGTTTTGGCTAATCACGGTCAGCGCGGTGTTCCTGACGATCGGCGCGGTGGTTCGGTTGATGATTGTGATGACGAAATACCGACCCGCAAAAACCGGTCACGCGATTGTTCCGGAATACTTGCCACCGAAAGATATGAGCGTCGCCGAATCGGCGTTGTGGTTTTCGGCGAACGCGGCGAATGGTCAGCAAACTCTCTTTCCGGCGACTCTGATCAACTTGGCGGTTCATCATTACATTGAGATTATCGAGGAAAAGAAGACTTTGGGTGGTAAAAAATTCAGCATTAAACTCCTGAAATTACCGGACGATCATTTGTCCGAGGACGACCGGGATATTTTGAGTTTGGTTTTCGCCGGTAAATTGACGGTTGGTGAAATCATCAAAACCAGTGATATCCAGAGTGTGTCAGTAACCATCATGAAAACAATAGATAAAATCCAAAAACGGCTCGATAAAGAGCGCGGGTTTTATCGAGCTAATTTAAATCTAAATGTAGTCTTAATGTTTGTTACGATAGCATTATTTGCAGGTATGGTTTTTGGCGCAATATTTTTGGAATCAGTTTTGCCACTCGCGTATGCGCCTGGGGTAATTGTGCTACTTGTCGCAGTGGTTTTATATAGACCAATCAGCCTCGCAGGCATGGAAGCTAGAGAATATTTAATGGGCCTCAAAATGTACATGAAACTCGCCGAGGCGGAACGGTTGAAAGTTTTACAATCGGTCAAGGGTGCGGAGCGCGTTAATCATGATGGCAAGGAAATCATCAAATTATACGAAAAACTCTTGCCATTCGCGGTGATTTTCGGCATCACAAAAGATTGGGCGAAAGCGTTGCAGGTCTATTACGACCAAAACCCATCGCTCGTCCCAGTTTGGTACGTCGGTGGCGCGGGCATCGGATCGATTTCATCGTTCAATGCCACCGATTTCGCCCATTCCATCAGCTCATTCTCGAGTTCCGGCAGCGGCTTTTCATCGGGCGGCAGCGGATTTTCTGGCGGCGGAGGCGGTGGTGGCGGCGGGGGCGGTTGGTAGTTTGGACTTCTATAAAAATGTGCTAAAATATTTCTATCAAGTTTTAGGAAAAAGCGAGAAAAATGCAATACGAAGTTTCAGAGTTTGTTTTGAAATCTGGCGGGCGGGGGCTGATTGTCAACGTGCCAGGTGCGTCGGTTATGAGTACGCAATTTCATTTCCGTGCGGGTGATCGATTTGTTAAAAATGCGGCGCAAAAATGGGAAACCGCGCACATCATGGAACACATGGCGTTCGGTGCAAACCGCGATTTCAACAGCGGTACGGAATTCGACACGATTTTTACGGAAAACGGCGCGTATCATAATGCCTACACATCGGGTACGGGAATGGGATATGTGGCGACTTGCGCAGGATTTGAGTGGGATCGGATTTTGGAACTGCAAAAATTAGTGCTGTGTTATCCGAAGTTTACTGATGAAGAGTTCAAATCCGAATACGGCAATGTCAAAAGCGAACTGACCGGTTATTTGTCCGACGCAGAGCGCGTGTTGTGGCCGAAAGCGGCGCAACTCCTCGGCGACACAACTCTGACGTATCAGGAACGTTTGGATTTAATGCCGAATGTGACGGTGGATGATGTGCGCGATCATTATCATCGCACGCACACCGCGGGTAATTTGCGTTTCGTGGTGGCGGGTGATTTTACGGGTAAGTTGACGAAACTGCGCGAAATTTTGAATAGTTTTGAGTTGATTGATGGCGATCGTCCGCCGCTACCCGTTGATGAACTGCATTCATTCGCGCCATTTGTGATCCGCCGCAAGGACGTGCCGGATATCACGTTCGGCTGGACGATGAGTCTGTCGCGTCGTTTGAGCGATGACGAAGACGCGGCGATGGACGCCCTGAACCACATTTTGAACGGGACGTTGCACAGCCGCATCCAAGGCAAAGCGCGCGAAAAAGGTCTGATTTACGGTATTTGGTCGGATACTTCCGCGGGCGAACATAATTCCAGTTGGGATTTCGGCGCGGCGGTCGAACCGGAAAAACTGAATAAAGTTTTTGATTTGATTGTGCGCGAAATCACGCGCATCCAGGACGGTGACCTCTCGGAATCGGAAATCGATTCGGCGAAAAAATACGCGCTCGGTCGGCATCAGATGGGAATACAAACGGTGGGACAGATCAATAATTGGCTGGCGAATCGCTATTTCTTTGACGGACGCATCGAGGATTTCGCGGCGCAACCCGCCCGTATCAACAACATCACCCGCGAACGCATCATCGACACCGCCCGCGATTTCTTTGACAGCAATTGTTGGGGATTAGGTTTGTACGGCAACACCGACAAAACCACCGCCGATCGGTTGCAGGAAAAGTTGGGGAAGTTGTTTAAGTAAATTTTGGAAAATTCAGAGTGACGGTGCAGAAGTAAAATAAAAAAAGACAACACCAAATACATGCGACTTGGTGATCGCACAGACAGTGTATCACACTTATGGTTTTTTGTCAATACATCTTGCGAAATAAACGTTAAAGTGCTATAATCTTATCACAATTTAACATTAAGAGATGACGAGTGACTGGCACGATGACTCATCAGCAACAATTGTTCAGACAGACGAAAGTGTGCTAATTCCAGCCGAGAGGAGAAATGTTATGTCTAATGGTACACATATCGAATATCGCACTGCGGAGAGCGTATCGCCGCATCATCCGGATAAATTATGCGATCAAATTTCGGATGCGATTTTGGACGCGTGTTTGGAACAAGATCCGAATTCGCGCGTGGCGATCGAATCTATGGGCGGGCATGGGATCGTGACGATTACGGGCGAATTAACGACGACCGCGAACATTAATATCCGCGAAATTGCGCAACGCGTTACAGATTACAAATACGGTGTTCAGGTCAACGTCGTGCATCAATCGCCGGAAATTGCGGCGGGTGTTGATACTGGCGGTGCGGGCGATCAGGGTATTATGATCGGTTATGCGTGCGATGAAACGCCGGAACTGTTGCCGATGGAGGTTGTGTTGTCGCGCCGGCTGAATCAATATATTTACAAACAGTATCGATTTGACGGCAAGACCCAGGTGACGTTGAAAAATGGTCAGATTGAAACAGTGGTGGCGAGTTTCCAAAATGTCGAACACGACGATTTGGAGAATAACGTTCGCGCGTGGTTGGGCGAACAGCAGTACGCGCCGATGATGGATGAAGTGAAAATTTTCGTGAATCCGGCGGGCGACTGGGTGCAGGGCGGATTCGAGGCGGATACAGGTTTGACAGGGCGCAAGTTGGCGGTGGACAATTACGGTCCGCGCATTGCGGTTGGCGGCGGCGCGTTTTCGGGCAAGGACGCCAGCAAAGTTGATCGTTCGGCGGCGTACATGGCGCGGCGCGTGGCGGTGGATTATTTGCGCGAGCGCAAAGCGAAAGAAGTTTTTGTGCGTCTCGCGTACGCGATTGGTGTGGCTGAACCTCTGGAAAAAACCGTGATTATCGATGGTGCGCACGAGGAAATTTCGGATAAGTACGATTTGACTCCGCGGGGAATTATTGCGACACTCGATCTCAAACGACCGATTTACGAACCGACCGCGCGATACGGTCACTTTGGTGAAGGTTTTGATTGGGACAAATAATTTTTAGTTTAATATGAGAGAAAATATCGACACGAAGGTCGTGGTTATTGGTGGTGGCACGGGTGCGTCGACGCTGTTGCGCGGTCTACACCGCGGGTAATCGGTTTTTGGCGGAATATTAATTTCGCGATTTCAAAAAGGTTTTTGACGAGATCTTTGTGGCGATGGGTTTTGCAAATATCGAAACTGCGTGCGCCAAAACAGCGATCAACCCCGCGATTTTTGACGATTTAGAAGGGTATTTATATGCGGAAGTCGCCGAATTTATGAAATCCAGGGAAAATTTGTTTATTTTGACCATCGGCGACGAATGGACGCAGAATTTCAAAATCGAGAAAGCGCGAATCGATCTGCCGGCTCTCATTATCGGCGAATGCAATAAAATTTGATGCGATCGAATTATACGACGACCAAGTCGTGAATTTCCGCGGTTTCGACCGCCTGCCGCATTCCCGCGGATTTTTAGTTTGCCGCGGGGAAGTTAGTGATGTCACAGATTTGCCAAAAAATGTCGAAATTGCACGAAAATTGCTGTAAATCACTTATTTCGCTTGACTTTTTAATTAAAGTGTGCTACAATGGGAAGATAGGGCATGAGATAGGTTGCCCAGCGTTAGGTGTAATTTAAGTGAAAGGTAACAGATTATGAATAAGTATAATGAATGCCCCCGTGCAAGAACCAGAGATTGTCCGATTTTTGCGGCTCTCCTTGACGAATACGAGCGGGGGGGGGG
>WRGU01000010.1 GCA_009787015.1 Candidatus Saccharimonadota bacterium
CTAAACTGTTCATTAGAACAGCCTCCTTTCGTATTAGTTAGTTGACGTAACTATTATACGACGGCTGTTCTTTGTTGTTTTAGGGAACCGAGCGAACGACAAAATTTGACAAAAAACCATAAGTGTGATACACTGTTCTCGTGATCGTATGGTCATGGGATTGTTTGGTGTTGGGTTTTGTCATTACCCGATTTGTTCGGGTAATCCATGTGCTTTTTCCCATAAAAGGGTGAGACCTTTTTCCTATAAAACCAGTCCCTCACCATCTCACTTTGCGAGTGGTGAGGGACCAGTTGTTTTTGTCGGTTGTTCGTTTACGCGCGCTGTTTTTTGATCACCAAGACAGAGCCAGCGATCATAACGACCGCGAGAACAGAAGTTGCAATCATCGTCACAACATCGATGTCGCCAGTTTTTGGATTTTCTCTTTGGCTGATCGGGGGCGTAACAACCGGATCTTCACAGTCGTAGGTGCCGAGGAGATAAAGGTACTGATCCACAAAAAAGTCTCTAATATATTCGCTATCCGAACTCATATAGAATTCGGTTTCGTAGGTTTCGCCAGTTCGCAAATCGGCACCGTTAAAGGTAGCCGCGCCGCCAGCACTCCACGCGACGCTCAAAATCCCCATACTGGCGATATTAACCTAAATCTAATAATCGCCAGCTCGACCATCGCCATCGCGATAATTGCGGTTTCGGTTCTAGTGTTCAAAAAACGATAGATTTAATTGGGCAGAGCAGTCAGAGTCGCACTTTGCTGGTAGGTGCATGGTTTGGTGTAGGCGCTAATTTTCGCTCCGACCCAGAGGGTATAGTTATCACCGCTCGCACCATCATGCATCGCCCCGCTCATGCTGTTGGTATCCGCGATTTCATAGGGAACCGTCGGTATCGGACGCCAACTGCCCGGTGTTGATGACCCGATGTTAAAGCCCCAACTGCTCCTCTCGACGTTGTTATTAACCAGCGAACCAATGCTGGTTAAGGACGGAATGATTTCGTTAAAATCGTCCTCGCAAATTAATTCATCGCCGTCGAAAACGATGGATAGGTTGTATCCTAGCGGGTTGTCGGTGGTGACCGTTACGACCGTGCTATCGTGATCCTCATTGCTTAAAATATCGAGTTGTATGACGAGGTCGTTGCTGGATACTGATAAAGTAATATCCCAGAACGCAAAACCGCCGCTGCCCACCGTCCAAACGCCCGTCTCCAGATGATTATCCACGGTGACCGAAAATGTTCCGAGAGCATTGGTTGCCGGCGTGGTGCAGGTTATCTGGGTATCGCTGACCACCACCACATTCAGACACGCAATATTGTGACCGCCAACGTCAAAAGTCACAGACGCGCAATCTTCGTCGCCATCGTGGAAACATTGTTCGAGGGAGGGGTTGCTACCGTTAAAATACGGATAAAAACCAACGCCGGTAATCGTGATCTGCACACCGCCGATTGAAGCCTGGGAGCGGTTGGGCGAGATGCTGGTGATGGTTGACGCGGGGTGCACTGTAATGTTCAATCCATTCGCAGTGAAACTGTGACCGTAACTATTGCTGACATCGCCAAATAAACCGATGTTGGTGGTGCTGACGACATTGGGCGGGGTATAGGTAAAAGAACACGAGGTTTTGTTGGTACTCGGATTATAACTCCCCAAGATAAAATCGCAGGCTAACGCGCTGAAACTTCCGCCCGCATTACTTAAATTCGACAGTAGCGCCGACAAATTGATCGACCCGATAAACGGACCATTGAGCGTCAAAGTGTAAGTTCCAGATTGACCATGCGACAAATCGGTCGGTCCCGTAATCGTTGATTCGTCCGCCATGACGTAAATGTAACTATTTAGCGAATTAGCATCGAGTGTGGAATAAGTTCGCCCGAGCATGCTGGCTTCGCTGCTGCTCGTCATGTCTGCATTCAATGCGCGGCGACCTGGGGAATCCGGTGTGTAGGAAACTGTTAATAAATCGGCGGTCGTAAAGGAAAATGTGCTGTCAGTCAACGAACCGCCCGCCGGATTGTCTGCCGATGTTTCATAGAGATCGGCGTCACCAGTAACATGTCCGTTCGATCGAATGTCGTAATCAGTAACTTCGCCAACATAGGCATATTGACAGTTCGCGTAACCCGTGCCGCATCTCCAGAATAAACTGTTTGCCAAAATATTAACCGCCGCCCAATCCTGATCATCGGGATCGCCGTTTGGTATGCCCGTAATGTTGACAGTATAATCGTTGAATATAAACTGATTCGGCACCGTCCAATCAAATGTTCGCACGTTATTACCGGCAGTTCCATCAAAAGTATAAGTTCGTGTACCGGAATTGTATGTTCCCGAAGGATTTGCCCCCGACGAGGTATCAGTAAATACGCCGCCCGTAAAATACGCACCATTGGCAAGCGGATCAGAAATCACTACCGTACCAGCCCAACCCGCCGCCACGGTCAAAACGAAATGACCCGTACCGCCGCGATAGAGATTGTCCGAAGCCGAACTGGCGGTTTGAATGATCAGACCGGATTTAACAACCCGAATATTGAGCGCTCCGTTGGTAATCGCCGGACTGGCCGATGCTGGTGCGAGTCGGACATATTTAGTGGGGAAATTGTCCGCACTCACCCGCGGGGTGTAAGTAAAATTAGCGTCCGCGCCACCTAAACCAGCGAAATTGATTGACGAGACCGAGAACGTTCCCTGGCTGCCGCCTGGATTATCGGAATTGCTGATATTATCCGTACCGTTGAGCGTGATTGTGCCAAAATACGGCGCACCGTGGGTGGAAATCGCGAATGATGAAGCGCAACCAACACACGGCACATTGGGCGATACTTGCGTGACATAAAATTCCTTGGCGCGAATACCAACCGGGATGTTGGTGTGGGAGCTGATTAGCGTTAAGAGTGAATTACTCGGCGTAGCGGTGGAATTGATATTCGGCCACCAAATCTGCCAACCATTCGAACCGTTGTATATGCCGTCCAAGGTGGCTTTCGATGGCGGGGTATAGGTAAAGTTTAGTGTTCGTCCGCCACTTATGGTGTCGTTGTAGGTGAGAGTAAAAGCCTTCGTTCCGGCGTTAAACCGCGAATCCGATGACGCGAACGCCCCGCCGAGCAGAGTTGATGTTGTCGGCAATAAATCCCTTAATGAAATCGTACCGTTAAACGGACCGTCAACAATAATCCGACAATTTAGTGTCTGGCTCGGGTCGGTGTAGGGACTGACGTTCCACGAACCAGTTTGGTTATCTTGGCATTCTGCGGTGTACGACCGGGCGGCGGCTTTATAGGTGTAAAATGCGGTTTTGGTCAGCGAATAAGTAAATCCGTACTGATCCTGGTAATTAAACACCACATTGACAGCCGTGTCGCTAGCGGGGTTGGCGGACGAATAGGCGGGAACAGTCAAAGTCATATTAGTTCCACTTGATACACTGACATTGGTTGCCGCCACACCGTTGAACGTTACGCTGGTGAAGGATATGGTCGTCCCCGGCACGCCGCCGGTTTGAAATCCTGTGCCAGTTATCGAAACAGAATTGCCACCGATGAACATACCATAATCCAAGTTGATTGAAGTAGCAGTAATCGCAGGCTCTGGCGGAATGTCATAAGAAATCTTGGCACGACCAAGCCCACCGTTGCCACCAGAAGCGTTAGTTGCAAGGTTCGCCCGTCCGCCGCTCCCGCCGCCGCCGGGGGCGTCGCCATTTTGGCCATTAAAGTAGCCTGTCTGTCCACTGCTCGGTCGCCGACTTCCGCCAGCACCGCCAGCGATGGCAGTATTAGACGGTCCGCGTCCACCGTAGCCACTTAGTCGAGCATTACCACTGCCCGTAAGGCTGCCGCCATTTTCACCGTTGCTTTGTAAATCACCATTTGCGCTATTCCCGCCACCAGAGCCACCGCCCCCGCCATTACCAGTGCCGCTGCCAGCGCTGCCACCAGCGCCACCGCTAGCACTGATCGTGGTACCATTAAAGGTCGCACTACTTTGACCACCAGGGCTGCCAGCATTTGATCCGCTGCCACCGCCACCATAACCGCCAACTGTTACGCTCATCGTCCCACCGTACATGACGCTACCAAAATTCTTTTTGATGTAACCGCCGCCACCACCGCCGCCACCGGCGTTGTACCAAGTAGCGTTGCTTGACGCACCGCCGCCACCGCCACCGCCACCCCAAACCTCGGCAGTGACATTGATAGCCCGACTGGGAATATTAAAAGTGTAGTTGCCAGCACTGGAATACGTGCAATCATAACTTCCGGCCGCGACTATTTGACCAGATGATGTGGGACAATATGTCGCCGCCGCGGCGTTCTCGGCCGAATCCTTATAGACTTGATAGACGGCGAAAATTGTCAAACCCATAGCAAACACTAAAGCGACACGCCTAATTAACAATAGTCTTCTAGCGCGTCTCCGTCTACCTCTCGCAAAGTACACTCGCCTCATCCTAAATATTTTATCATAAGTACGATGTGCGTACAAGTTTATGCTAATCATAATAACAGAGAAAGTATCATAAAGAACAAAGTTTTTTATACAACACTGCGACGTTTTTCACGGCGCAATCGATTCCAACCACAATTTTAGTTCTTCTAAAATGAAATCGTCGATGTTTAGATCTTTATAGCGATTTTTGAAAGCAAAAAAACGTTTTTTTTCATTGTCGCCTAGGTCAGCCGGCGTTTCGTCGTGCGCAATCGCCGCAATCCACGACAATTTCTTGACATATTCCGGAATTTCGCGGGTGAGTTTGGCATTTTTCCATTCTTCATACAGATTTTTTTCCGCATCAGACAGCGATTTCGGATAATTGCGCGCTTTGTAACGGAGCAGTAGTTCCGTCAACCGCTCATCCACAAAATTAGGATGAAAGTCCGCCAAGTCGTTGGCTTTCGCCGCCGCAACTACGCGAATTTTCGGTTTGTCCGCATTGTCCGCGAACGAATCGTATAACCGTCCCTCCACATCGCCGGCGAGTGCAAATTCCGGTTTAGCATTCCACGCTGCTGCAATTTTATCAATCAAACCGCGATTTTTTTGCAGTACGCGAAAATTCTTTTCGACCTCTGCGAGATTGAGTTTCAAACGTTTTTGAGCCCCCGCGTCCAACGTGCCTAGCGGTGCAATAGCGGGGCACTTATTAAAACAAATTTCCTTAACGGGCAGCGGCACGAAATCATCAGCATGGCGCGTTTCGTAATTCGCGGTCATATTCGCCAAAATTTCCTTTTCGGACAGTTTCGCGAATTCATCCGCATCTGAACGCAAATCCCAAACCAACGCACCCGACCGCGTCGGCGCGATCATTGCCGCGACCGTGGTTTTTTCAAATTCCGAACTATAACGTCCAGAAGCGTAAACGAAAGGTTGACCCGCTCCCGCCAATTTCGCCACAGATTTTTTATCGCGCATGGCGAGCAAATAATCAAACATTTTCGGTTGCTTTTCACGCAATAATTTCGCCACTCCGATCAAGGCATAAACATCCGCCAACGCATCATGCGCATTGGTATTTTCAAACCCATTGAGCCGCGCCATATCCACCAAATTATTCGTCGGAATTTTCTTGCCGTCTTTTTCAATAAATCCCCAACCAATGCCGTCAGGCCGCAATGCCCGCACCAACCGCACCACATCCAATAAATCCCACCGCGATCGCCCATCCGACCATGTCCACTCATACGGATCGCGAAAATTCCGCCACAAAAAATGCCGCATAAACTCA
Source organism: Candidatus Saccharimonadota bacterium (assembly GCA_009787015.1). Classification (GTDB taxonomy): domain Bacteria; phylum Patescibacteriota; class Saccharimonadia; order Saccharimonadales; family Saccharimonadaceae; genus WRGU01. The sequence continues at coordinate 5,748 of WRGU01000010.1, forward strand.
TCATCAAACCGCACATTATTATACCCGGTAAAAATCGTATCGGGCAGGGCGATTTCATCCATAAAATATTCGGCAAATTCCGCCTCAGTCAGCCCCTCGCGCACCGTTTGCTGCGGTGTAATTTTGGTGATCAAGACCGACTCTGGCGACGGCAAAGTGTCATCTGGTAATTTAATCAGCAAATTAACCGGATCACCGATTGCATTGAACTTTTCATCTGTCCGCACCCCTGCAAATTGCATAATCCGATCATACCGCGCATTAAGCCCCGAAGTCTCTAAATCGTAAAAAAAGAACGTTTTCGCCATGCAGATATTGTAGCATATTATCACATTGTCATATTCGGACTCGTTCCGAATATCCATGGATTACCCGAACAAGTCGGGTAATGACATGGGGAGGGATAATGTCATCCCGAGCGAAGTCGAGGGATCTTAACCGCTAGACGCAAA
>WRGU01000011.1 GCA_009787015.1 Candidatus Saccharimonadota bacterium
GTTTCGGCCCGATTTTGATCAGATCGCCAGTAATCTTACTCTGACCCGAATCCTGCCCGCCGCCGCCGAGAATAATATCGACATCGTCCGGCAGCGCCTGATCCGGTTCGTATAAAATTTCCTCGACGTCAAAACCGTAAAGCGCCGCGCGATGACTCAGAAATTCCAAATTCCCATGATCGCCGTAAATATTCATCTCATTCGGATACAACATCGCAATTTTCAAGGGGACGTGAGATGAAACTATGTTTTTTCTTGCCACGCGGGGTTGAAAAGTGCGATTTTCGTCTCCGGTTGCTCTTTCTCCTTTACTCATTGACCGTCCTCTTCTTTAGAAATTCCATAACTTTTGATCAATCGCCAGTTGTCGCCGTCAATTTCAATCACCGCGAAAGCGCAATCAGCTACCACAATTTCGCTCCCCGCTAACAGCTTCTCGCGGAAAACTGCCCGCATCGGCCCGCCGTGCGAAATTATCGCTACGACTTCAAAGTTTTCTTTCGCGATTTTCACTATGGCCTTTTCAATGCGTGTCCAAAATTTGTCGTAATTTTCCGCGCCGGCAATGGTATTTTTATAACTTTTAACTTCTCTGACTTCGTGCGGGAAACGTTGTTTGGCCTCGGTTTTAGTCAGTCCCGTCAAAATTCCGTAAGCGTTTCGTTCGCGCAAATCCTCGACGATTTCGACTGGTAAATTTAGTTTTTTATTTACAATCTCCGCAGTTTCGCGGGCGCGAATCTTGGGACTGCTGATTAATTTTTGAATACCCCGTGACGTTAATTTATCGGCCAATTCTTCTGCCTGATTACGACCGCGCGCAGTCAGATGATCATCGTAATCGCCGCCGTAACGATCTTCAATATCGCCAGTCGTTTCGCCGTGTCGAATTAAATAAATGATCATCGTGCCTCTCTTTTTAGAACTTTGCGTATTTCGAGCATTGCTGTGTAAGTTGTGAAAATCTGTTTTGGTCGGTCTGAATTTTGACCCAGAAATTTTGCGAGCGCTGCGTGCAAATCGGTATTAATTTCGCCAATCGGAATATTCTGGCATTCCAAACGTAGTGCCATATCGTAGGCGCGAATACCGCTGATTATCTCAACTGATTTTAGCGTCGAAAAGTTGACGTCGTAGAGCCACGACACATCGCACCCGTCGGCGTATTGATCGTTGATGGCGATCATGGTCGCCGCGTTGGGATCGTGCTGGCTGGCGAGGACGATGCGAAATCCGCTGGGATTTTTAACTAAATTCAGCGCGAGCGGTTGGCCGCTAATCATAAAATTCTCGCCGCGCCCGAATGCTGGTCGGATTTCCGACAGTGTCGCCAGCATTTTCTCGGCGTCGAACCCTACTTTGTCATCCTGAACTTGCTTGTCCAGCACTTGCTTTGGCTGGTGCTGTGGTTTCAGGATCTGATTACAATTTTCATTGGATTCCAGATACAGCGACTGACGTCGCGTATAGCCGCAGTTATCAAGTCCGGAATGACAATTACTGTTTAATATAACCTTAACTAGCGCCAATGCCGCCGCCGCGTTCAGAGCGTTGTGCGCGCCGCCGAGCTGTAATTTCGCTGAACCAATATTAAACTGCGCCACATCGCCGCTAAATTTTTCTAGAACAATTTCCGCGGGAATTTCCGGACGCAGAGTTTTTTTGTCAGCTGATCCATACATTTCGTCGTCATTCGGGAATAGTTTGGTAACGTTGCGCGAATAGCCGAAATATTTTTTGTGACGCGCTGGAATTTTGGAAACCAAGACATCTTCACGATTAAGGATCACCGTTCCAGTGGTTCTAGCGGCGACTTTTTCCAAAAATTGCGCGGTGGTGTCGATTTCGCCGAAACGGTCGAGCTGATCGCGAAACACATTCAAAATCAGCGAGTATTTCGGCGCGATTTTGTTGACGAAATGCACCGCGTGCGCTTCATCGAGTTCGACCACCGCGATGTCGGCGTGCAATTTGCCGCGCCGCATTTCGCGGATCGCCGACGACGCCACCCCGCGCGTGAAATTCGATCCGCTCGGATTTGTGAACACGCGCAATCCCGCCGCGCGCAATAACTCCGTGACCATTTTCGTTGTCGTGGTCTTGCCATTCGTTCCGGAAATCACCACCACCCCGTACGGCAATTTGGTCAAGATTTTGTTCAAAAAATTCGGATTGATTTTTTCCGCGACCAAACCCGGCAACGCCGAAGCATGGCCGCCCTTCAACCGCGCTGCCCTGGCGACAACCTTGCCGATCAAACTAGCCAAAAAAACTGATTTCACCGTTCTATTTTAGCATGAGTTACAACTTTTCGATTTCTTTTAATTCCGTCTTCGTCACTTTTTCCTTTCGGATGAGCGACGTGACAATAATCTACGCGACTACAAGATATACCGGAACAATCAGGGTTTCGATCGTATATTTTTCGAGCGAAAATATCCCAAACGTCGACGCGATGCAAAACAACGCCCAGGTCAGGCGCGGTTCGGACGCGCGGTCTTTTAATAATTTTCGAACAGTCAATATCATTCCGATCAGATCAACCGACAACGCTAAAACTAAGCCCCATAACGGACTGTCTACGATCAGTAACAGTATAAACGAAACTGCCGCGATACCTAAACATACACGGTCGAACAAACTTTTTCCACCGACGCCGTATTTGAGCGACAGAACAAAAATGATCAGTGGCGCAACCAATTCCCCGACCATCATCAGTATTGCCCCCTCCGATTTCAACGCGCCCACGAAATATGTCACCGCGAGAGCTGACCATAACAGCCAACTGATCCGCTCGGGCTGTACCCTTTTCTTTACGATTTCGATGATGTACGGAACACTCGCAGACAGTACTACCGCGAGCGACGCAATCCCAAAAAACATTTTCATACCACTAATATAACAACCCCCCCCCAGAAGTCAATACTCTGCGCCAATTATTCCGCCACATTATCGCCACGAAAATCATGTTTGGTTTTAATTTTCATGTAGATTATCGCCATCACGATTAGTAGAAAAATGCCGGCATACCACCAACTATTGATTTCGAGAGTTTGCGATGCGCCGGGCAGTTCCGCAACGAATTTCGCCACGCCCACGATATAATTTAGCAACCACGTCGCCGGCATGGCGATAATTTGCGCCAAACTAGCCGGCAAAATAAACGCCGCAACCCCGCTGATAAAGGTCAGCAACATCGCGAGCGGCACGATTGGCAGAACCAAAATGTTCGCGAGTAAACCATACGGCGAAAACTGCCCCATAAACAATGCGATGATCGGCGCCGCCATAATTTGTGCGGATAAAGTTTCGATAAAAATCCCGCGAAAATTATGTTCCTTTTCACCGAAATCTTCCAACTTTTTATCAGATTTTTGCGGTAAAATCTTGGTGCGGATTTTCTGCATCAATGTTGGTTTAGTGCGCATTTCGACTTCATTTCCCCAAAAATAATCCTTGACCAACGGTGCGAGGATGATCACGCCGGCGAATGATAGAAACGACATGTACCAACCCGCATCACCCCAAATCGCCACTGGATTGATCAGGATCGTCATCGCCGCAACCGTTGTCAGAAGTACAACAGGATGAAATTTCCGCCCATAATACCACGCCAGAAGGCTCAAACCGGCGACTAACGACGCGCGGGTCATGCTCGGCGAAAATCCGGTGACACAGGCGAACGCGATTACCAGTAAAGCACTGAAACTGAACGCTGCAAACCGCGAAATTTTAGCGAACAATCGCCGCGCGAACCGAATCAAAATCGTCAAGTTATATCCGCTCGCCACCACAATATGCGTCAGCGATGCCGCGATAAACGCCGCTGTCAAATCGAACGGCAACGCGGTTTTTTGTCCCGCCAAAATTCCCATGCCGAGATCCACGGCGGGCGGCGGAATAACTTCGCGCAACTTTTCACCAAACGCGTCGCGGACATCACGCGCCGGATCGGCGTCAGGCGAACGTTCAACATTTTTTAATTTCGCGAACGACATCGACGCCGGAAAAGTTCCGAATCCCGTGCGCAATTTCCCGCCGATTTCGATCATATCGCTGCGTTTAACTTCGGTTCCGCGTGCGGACACGCTCGCCCAAATTTCACCGCCCATCGGCGTGAAATATTCGCGGATATTATCGACCTCGCCATTCAATCTTTCTCGTTCTGAAACTAAAATCATCTCGATATCGATCAATCGCACGCGCAAATCATGACTCTGCCCAAAATCCGGATCTTCCTTAACCTTGCCACGCACCACCACATTTTGACCAATGAAATTTTTATAATCGTTCAGGTCCACCCGCGCCGCAGTTCCCCGCCACAACCCAAAAAGTATGCCAGCTGAAACCACAAAAATCATCATGATTTTGAGTCGACTCGCAAACACTAGAAGCATGACCGCACCCGACAAAATCAGAAAAATCCAACCCGCAAAAATTGCCGTTTCCGGCAAAATCGCCGCTCCCGCCCCGCCCAAAAATCCGGCGCACCCGCCCGCGATTAACCACGATGTGTGGATTTTATCACGAAACAAACTGCGCACGAATTTTTTGAACTTCATCTATTTATAATAAACTATTTTAGCGACATCACAAAATCCATGTCCTTATCACCCCGCCCCGATAGATTTACGAGGATCGTTTGTCCAGGCAAATTCGCCGCCATACGCGTCGCCGCGGCAACCGCGTGCGCGGATTCGAGCGCCGGAATGATGCCCTCCAACTTCGACAGTTCGTAAAACGCCGCGACCGCTTCGTCGTCGTTCGCACCGATGTAATTGACGCGTCCGATTTCGTGTAGCAGCGCATGTTCCGGTCCGACACTCGGATAATCCAGCCCCGACGCGATCGAATAAACCGGCGCGGGATCACCATTTCCGTCGGTCAACAGCAAACTCTCGAATCCATGCAAAATTCCCTTTTTGCCAAACGCTACCGACGCCGCATGTTCGCCCACGATATTTTTATCCGCCGTTTTCAGCCGCCCGAGCGGTTCGACGCCATACAATTGCACATTCTCATCACCGAGAAATCCGTGAAAAATTCCCATCGCATTCGACCCGCCGCCGACACACGCGACCACATGATCCGGCAACCGACCATCCGAAATCTCCATAAATTGTTCGCGCGCCTCGCGACCGACAATCGATTGAAAATCGCGCACCATCACTGGGAACGGATGCGGTCCGACCACTGATCCGATGGCGTACAGCGCCGTATCGGCTTCCTTGACATACGCCGCAAACGCACTATCGACGGCTTCTTTCAAAGTCTTCGCACCCTCATGAACCACCACAATCTTCGCACCCAAAACTTTCATGCGCGCCACATTCGGCGATTCTTTTTTAACATCAACCTCGCCCATGTGAATTTCGCACTCCATGCCAAAATACGCCGCCGCGGTCGCGAGCGCCACACCGTGTTGCCCCGCCCCAGTTTCAGCAATCAACTTTTTCTTCCCCATCTTCTTCGCGAGCAACGCCTCGCCCATGCAATGATTCAATTTATGCGCCCCAGTATGATTCAAATCCTCACGTTTCAGATAAATCGCCGCCCCGCCATATTTCGCCGACAGATTCCGCGCAAACGTGATCGGCGTCGGTCGCCCCTGATAATATTTGCGAATATATTTCAGTTCCGCGATAAATTCCGCGTCATTTTTGATCCTCTGATAACAATCGTTGACCTTGTCGATCTCCCGTTGCAACTCCGGCGACAAAAACGACCCGCCATATTGCCCAAATTTACCCTGTTCGTCCGGTGTATTAGTTAGTTTTTTCATGATATTCTCCTTAAAAAGTTAGTTGTTAATTCCTCGTCCCCATGTCATTGCGAGCCGAACTCGTTCGGCGCGGCAATCCAGATTGCTTCACTTCGTTCGCAATGACAATAATACAAAATAAAATATTCGTAGGGCTATGCCCACCAAACAAGAGAAATAGCACGGCGAACCGCAAATTGTTGTGATTTTCGTGCTGTGATCATACGTTAATTATAGCACATTTTTTTAATGGCACAAATTTTGAGTTTCGGATGCAAAGACAAAACCCCGATCATGACCGGGGTTTTTCACCAATTAATTATTTTTTACTACCGATTTTTTTCAGCCCAAATCCTGCAGCAACAACTCCCGCCAGTGCCAGAATAGAAACCAAAGCGACAAACGCCACGTTAATATCCCCAGTGCGCGGGTTTCCACCAATTGGGGTTTGACCCCCGCCCGCCTTTCGCTCGCGGGTAATACTGCCGAGGTTTTCAGCACCGACCTCTACGGTGATAGTGGCGTCGGTCAATTCATCGCTGGTGGTTGCTCCATCATCTAGTTTCCATCGATGAGTCGCGGTGGAAGCGGTAGTGAAAATGTGAATTTCGGGACTACCAGAATCATTCCACATACCCAAAAC
>WRGU01000012.1 GCA_009787015.1 Candidatus Saccharimonadota bacterium
TGTCCAGTTTCGCACTCAGCGTGTAACCGGTTTCGCTGGTAGTTGCAACGGTGGTGGTTACGATTGCAGTTTTTTCAATCGGGTTTGTGGTTTCGTACTTTTTGTCCACGTTGATGATAACATTGGCGGGTGTGATGTTCGTCGGTTCGGGTTCGTCGCTCATATTTACGATTTGTCCCGCGCCGATATGGGCAATGGTAAATACCAATATAGCAAACACCGCCATTACGCTCGCCGTGGAGGCAACTTGATAGAATGTGCCTCTGTTATAGCCCGTGCCGTAGTTTTCTTCGTGATCGCGGGTTGTGTCATTATCGTCGTCGCGATATGTGCGTTTATATTTGATTAGTAGACATATTCCGGCAATTGTGGAAATCGTTGCGATAGTAAGCAGTGTGAATGGGACAGTCGAGACGGTGTAGGTTTTACCGAACACATCGAGATCAAAGGTTCCAGTGCGGGGCGGGTTGGGTTTGCTGGTGCCGGTGGGTGTGGGGGTGCCGGGGATTGGATCGTCGGGATCAGGATCAGGATCGGGATCGTAGGTTCCACAACCTGGGGCGTTCGGGTTTGTCGCGCAATCCACCCCGGCGGGAACGAAGTGTCTTATGGCGTCCTCGATATCTTCGGTTTCGTCGTCGGGATTATTGCATTCGGATGCGTCAGCGTTGCTTTGTATGGCATTATTAAGACAGCTCAATGTATTCTGTCCTTGTTCGCATTCTTGCACCATAGCATTGTATGATCCTGTTGTGTAAGTGTGGTTTTGGGTTTGGCCGGTTTTGATAGTTTCACAGGTTTCTAGTACATTGATCAGGTTGGTTGAATCATAGACATTTATTTTGACTTGGTGGGAGGTGGAATTGGCAGCATAAGCAAGGGTCATTAAAATAGAAGAAAGTGCGAGCATAGAAATAATAACCAGCGAAAACGCGAGCAAAGTTTTGGACGCGGTTTTAAGGAGCCTGGATTTATTTGGATATTTAATCCGGTCCGATAGTTTTGTTAAAAATGCCACTGTCTTGTTACCCCCTCCTCGGTATGTTATACTTTATGTATACATAACCTTTATTGTTATACGTTAATTATACCCCCCAAAAAAAACAAGTCAAGTGGAAAATGAAATATGTTAAAGTAGGAGAGGGTTAAGGTGGCAAGCTTGTGGATTGTTTTGTTTAATGCAAGAGTAATGAAAAAAGATTTATTTTATTACAACCGCTTCTGCGCCATAGATTTCGGCGATTTTGGTGCTTAGTTCGTCGACGGGAGCGGCGGTGAATGGCATGCGGATGGCGTCGGTTTTGCGGTCGCCGAGGACCAAGATGACTTCGTTTTGCCCAGGAAAGTCGCTGAAAATTTGTTTCATTTTGACGAGTTTCGCGCCATCGCTGGGATCTTTAATCTGGACATAGATTTTTTTCGGTTTGTCGGGTTCGATAGGAACATAATCCACGGGTTCGGAACGCGCGGGTTTGGGTTTCGCGGGTTCGGGACTGGGATTCGCCGGCGCACTGCCGAATGATTTGCCGCCGCCGGATCTTCTGGACTTACTTTTTACATTCATGTCGATGTCACCCATTTCGATGCCACTCGGTCGATAGTCTTCCATGTCCTTATCACTAATAATATTGATCGTGTCGACGATGATTGAGGGGTCGGGAATGCGGTTGCCGTCGCGATCTTTGCCGCTGATTCGACCACTTACCTGGATTACTGCGCCGACATCCAAACCCTCCGCTAAAGTTTCGTAGATTTTCGGGAAAATCACAACTTCGATTTCGCCGGTTTTATTTTCGATGCCAGCAAACGCCATTTTTGAGCCGGAACGCGTAATAATCGTGCGCATTTTTGATAATAATCCGCCGATAATCGCTAGCGCGCCGTCATGATCGGAACTAATTTTTGAAATATTGTGCGTTTGTTCACGAAAATAAGCGTCGTATTTGTCGAGCGGATGCGCCGAAATATACAGTCCGAGCAGTTCCCTCTCCCAATCGAGTTGTTCTTTATCGGAAACTTTCGCGGGCGATGGTGCGATTTCGAGGTGAGTTTCCGCTCCGCGTACTGTATCGTCGCCGAGCAACGCGAATAAATTCTCTTGACCGTTGGCGGCTTCTTTTTGGACTTTTTGGGCGAATGCCACGATGTTTTCGACATTGAATATTAGGTCTGAACGATCATTGCGGATTTGCGGATCGTCGGAGCCAACCGGTTCGACGGTATAGGCAAACGAATCAAATGCGCCGGATTTGATCAATGATTCCCAAACTTTTTTATTGCAAGTTTGCGCATTGCAACGACGCGCAAAATCTTCGACGGATTCGAATTTGGAAATGTCGCGTTGGGTCATGATGACGTCGATTGCGGTTGTGCCGACGCCTTTAACTGCACTCAATCCGAAACGAATGTTGTTGGTTTCAGGCACGATGGCGAATTCGACGAACGATTCGTTGACGTCTGGATTCAACACATTGATGCCCATGCGGTTGCATTCGCTGATTTCGATTGTCAAGCGATCAGTATTGCTCGCGTCCGATGTCATTAACGCCGCCATGAACGCCGCGGGGTAATGCGCTTTCAAATACGCTGTCCAATAGGAAATTAACGCATAACACGCTGCGTGCGATTTATTGAAACAGTAATTCGCAAATTCTTCCAATTGCGACCAAAACAGTTCCATGGTATCGCGCGTCACGTCGGGGTTGTGTTTGAGCGCGCCATCGATAAATTCCGGTTTAATCTTCGCCATCATGTCGGCTTTTTTCTTGGCGACAGCTTTGCGCAAGTAATCCGCCTGACCGCCCGTGAAACCGCACATGTCCTTTGACACATTCATGAACTGTTCCTGATAAATCAAAATACCGTATGTGTCGCGAAACGAATTTTCCATTTTCGGATGCAGATACGTGATTTTTTCCTCGCCGTGTTTGCGCCGAATGAACGATTCAATGAATTGCATTGGCCCAGGACGATACAACGCCACCATAGCAACGATATCATCAAAAACTGTCGGCTTCAGTTCCTTCAAATAACGTTTCATACCCGCGGATTCAAACTGGAACACGCCGGTGGTTTCGCCGTTTTGGAACAGTTTATAGGTCGCCTCATCGTCCATCGGCAGGTTTGATAAATCGATTTCCTTCTTATAAACTTTGCGAATGATGCGAATCGCGTTATTGATAATCGTTAGGTTCGATAATCCGAGAAAGTCCATTTTGAGCAGTCCGAGATCCTCGACCGGACCCATCGGAAATTGCGTTGCGACAACGCCCTTTTGCGCCATTTCGAGCGGGACGAATTTAACCAAATCGTCCGGTGCAATCACCACACCGGCGGCGTGCACGCCGTGGCTGCGAATCGTACCTTCCAAACGAATCGCGAAATCGATAACGCGTTTTGACGTCGGATTAGTTTCGTATTCATTCTTGAAATCCTGGTCGACTTTAATCGCCGTTTCGAGCGGGACGTGATGTCCTTGGTTGGGTTCAGGAACTAATTTTGAAAGGCGGTTGGCCTCGTCAAACGGCACTTCCAAAACGCGTGCCACGTCTTTTACCGCTGCGCGGCTCGCCATCGTGCCAAAGGTGGCAATGTTCGACACGCGCGCCGCGCCGTATTTTTCGGTACAGTATTGAACAACCTCGCCGCGGCGTGTGTCCTGGATATCGATGTCGACGTCCGGCATGGAAATACGATCCGGATTCAGAAAACGCTCGAACAGCAAATCGTATTTCAACGGATCGAGTTCTGTAATCCTAATCGCATACGCGATAATCGAACCCGCCGCTGAACCGCGACCTGGTCCGAAAACGATGCCCTGTCGTTTGCCCCAGTTAATAAAATCCTGCACGATCAAGAAGTAGCCGTTAAAACCCATGCGATCGACGACCGACAATTCATATTCCGTACGTTCGAGAATATGCGCCGGTAAAAGTTTTTTGACATGTTCGATGGTTAACTCGTTGTTTTGCGGCGCCGCACCATAACGCCACGCCAAACCGCGATACACCAACTTATCGAGATACGTTTTTTCATCCTCGCCGTCCGGACAGGGGAATTTCGGGATCAAATATTCGCCCATTTTGAATTCAGTATTACAAATATCGGCGATCAATCGCGTATTAGCAATCAAATCCGGATAATCCTTACCCCAACGTCCAATAATTTCCGCCGGATCGGTCACATGCAAATGAAAATCCGATAAGCTCATGCGATTTTTGTCCGACAGAAAAGATCCCGTACCAACACATAGCAAAATTTCGTGTGCATCAGTATCATCAACCCGCGCATAGTGAGCGTCGCACGTCACTACCGCCGGAATTTGTAATTCGTCCGCGATTTTTAACGCATTCTCGTTAATTTTGGTTTGCAGATCCCAACGTTTTGGCGCATCGAGATGACCATGATCCTGAATCTCGATAAAATATCGATTGCCAAAAATTGATTTATACCACGTGGCGATTTCTTTCGCCTTTTCATAATCGCCCGCGCGCAAATTTTCGCCAATTTCCCCGCTGGCACAACCCGACAACGCAATAATTCCCTCATTAAATTGTTCGAGCAGTTCATGATCGATGCGCGGTTTGTAATACACACCCTCGAGATTCGCCACGGTCGATAATTTCATGAGATTTTTAATACCCTGATCATTGTGCGCGAGCAACGTCAAGTGATAGCGCATTTTATCTTTCGCCGGATCGCGATCGGTGCGCGACCGCGCCGCCACATAGGTTTCGATGCCGAGGATCGGTTTAATATCTTCGGATTTCGCTTTCTTGTAAAACTCGACCCATCCCGACAACGTTCCATGATCAGTCATCGCCACCGCGTCCGATCCGAATTCTTTGATCAATTTCACGAGTTCGGGAATTTTCGTCAAACCATCCAAAACCGAATGATTCGTGTGATTGTGCAGATGCACAAAATCGCGCGGCGCAAAATCACGTTTTAATTTCCCGCGTTCCGACGGCAAAATCGGCGTAAAATCGGCGTTTTTCGCGACATATTCGGTCGCAGATTTTTCCTTATTCAAATATTGATCCGATACTTCGCGACGCATGCGCTCATCGGCTTCTTTTTGCGCTTTTGTGATCCTCACCATTCCGCAAATATTTTATCACAGAATAGAACAAGACAACACCTAACAGTTCTGTCGACTTGTCCTTCGACGTAACCATTGTAGCACACTTTAGTAAAAAAGTCAAGCAATTTATTTCTGCAACGATTCCACCACCCGCTGAAGCGGCGGGAAAATATCGACGGTTTGCGATAAAATCCAAATCAGGATCGCGACCACAATCGTGCCGCCCAAGAACGTGCCGAGGCCGAACGCAATGCCGCGTAAAAAATTTACACGCACAATGCGCCATTTATTGGCGATATAAACATTTTCGAACACCTCGCGAACCGCGTCGCGTTGGACATCAGATAGCGCGTGTGATTTCTTCCTGCTCGACGAATCGCTTGGTTTAGTTTTGACCCCGTAGGTCACGAATTACTCCTTGTCCGCCGCTTTATCTTCTTTGTCCTGTGCCGGAGCGTCGTCTTTGACTTTTTCCTTTGGCGCGTCATCTTTGCCGCGTGTGAAAAAATTCTTCTTCCACTCTTTGCCAGATTTTTTGGCGACTTCGAATTTCTGTCCTGCGAATTCTTTGGCCTCGCCGGCTTTCTTGACCGTGAAATCTTTCGCCTCGCCGGCTTTTTCCTTGATGTCGGCGCGCGTTTCCTTCCCTGATTTCGGCGCAGTTAATAGTCCCGCGACCACACCTACTGCCGCTCCAAAAACTGCACCCATTGCGAACCCTTTGGCTTTTGATTTATTGCCCATTGCATCGTCCTTTCTTCTTATTAATTAAATTACGAATCCATCTTACCACAAGTTGCGTCACAACGGCAGGGCTGGCGATTTTTTTGACGTTATCGACGAATTGTTTGACGTTGTCCGCCGTTTCCCCAACCGTCTGCGCGATGCGCCGAATCTTTACCGTCAACCGAATCAACATAATCAGGAAAATCATCCCGAGTATCAAAAACAGCGCCAAAAACACCGATAATATTATCACCAATACCTCAAATGCGTCCATGATACGAACATTTTAGCATAAGTTGATTGACGGCGCAAATGGAGTGCAAATGGGGGTTAGTATTTTAGAATGCAGCGGACGGCAAACCCGCTGTCTCTTCCCAAGGAGTCATCAGGGTCAACAAATACCCTGGCGATGTGCAATCCGAATATGTGGTTGACATACGACGGATTATGCGACGACGACAAGTAGTAGCCGTCTTCACCCTGATGGCGCCAGGACGCGCCGAACTTCATTCCGGCGAGAACACCATGCCAAGGACCCTCTTTCCAATTTTGGTAATAGCCGTATCCGGTATTTGTGGACGGCGATGATGCACTTGGATTATTCATTTTGGCATTTAGCCACGCAAACTCGCCGGTTGCTCCGCCGGTTGGCAGACGCCAGTTAGCAGGACAGATGTCGCCTGTGGCGTCATCGGGCATTACACTATAGGCAGTGCAAGTATTTGAACCACCGCTTGCCGTTCCACCGGCTGTGGCGGCACA
>WRGU01000013.1 GCA_009787015.1 Candidatus Saccharimonadota bacterium
GGAGATTAGACGCAACCGCCCTGACATAATGTATAATGTTACTAACTATTTACGAGTTACGGTTTGTTCGGGATTGTTGGAGTGAACCGAATTTATGGCTATTGACACGAGTGGGCGCAACATGTTAAACTGATTTACGTGATAGAAAAAAACACAAAAACGAGAACACGTGCCGTATTCGTGGTAATACTGGTCATGGCGGCGATCACAGCGGTCGCAGCACAGTTTTCGACGTTCAAAATGCCGTTGGCATTTGGCATTAATATTCCTGATAATGAAAAATACCGCGTCATCGTGTCATACAAAACGAACGTGCCGCTCGCAACACGCGAAAACATCGCGAAGCGCGCGGAGCAATTACAGAGCGACAGGAAAGCGGTGACATCGCGTATCAAAACGTCGAATCATCTGGACGTGATTGATTCTTTCGAAAACTTGCCGATCATGATTGTTGAAACCGATATGGAAGGATTAAGAGAATTAGCGCGCGATCCTAGCGTGGAAAATGTGGCGGTTGATCGTACTTTAGAAATTTTTAATTCGTCGTTTGAGGCAATTGGTTGTCAATTCAACGGCGTCACGGCATGTTCGGACGGATCATTGAATTATGCCGGCGACGCTGACGGCAGCAACGGTTACGAAGTGGTGATAATCGACACCGGCATGAGAAGTACGCACATCGCATTGTCCGGGAAGATCTCTGCCGAAGCTTGTTTTAGTATTAACGGCACGGACTCATATGGCAATACAATCACATCAATGTGCCCAGGCGGTGCAACATCATCAACGGCGGCAGGTTCGTCCGAAGAATGTGTTATATCAGGTTGTGGTCACGGCACAAAGGTAGCCGGCGCGGCAGCGATGTTGTCCAGTCAAGTTTCGGGCAACAAAATTTCCGGTAGCGCACCAAATGCCAAACTGATTCCAATCAGAGTCGTTTCGCAAAACACTTTCACTGGCAGTACTAATCAATGCGACGGCGCGGACACGACATGTGCGCTGCTATATTTGTCTAGTATCTATGCTGCCATGAACCATGTCATCACACTATCGGCAACACACGATCGCATCGCCTCGGTCAATATATCCGCTGGCGCGAATGCGTATAGTTCGGTGAGTGAGTGTCAGTCATTTTCAGCGGGTGATTACAACAACTTCAATAACGCTGCGACGAATCTAAAAAATCTAGGTATTGCGACGGTCGTGGCGAGCGGCAACAGCGGCAACAACGCTAATCAAGGTAAAATCGCCTTTCCGGCATGTGCGGAATCCGCGATTGCGGTCGGTGCTGCCGATGCGTACGGTGATGCCATGGCATATTACTCGCAAAATGGCACGTTAGTTGATTTGATAGCACCCGGCGGTGATAGTTCGCAGGTCAAGTCCATGATGCTGCCGAGCAGTTCGGGCGACAGTCTGTTCTCAGGCGTGCAGGGTACGTCATTCGCCGCACCTACCGTAGCGGGAATTTACGCGACATTGCGCAGCAAATACCCATTAGCGACGGTTGATCAACTAACCAATTTATTGAAAACAACCGGTAGGTCGATGATCGATTCGCGCACAGGATACGGCAGTTTGAACAAACCATTTGTTCAGGTCCAACAGGCATTAAAAGCCAATTTAACGGAACTTACAACGACATATACACTGTCGGGAACAAACATCGTTGCGGCGCGTGACGCAACACTCGCAACATTAAAAACGAAATTTTCAACCCCGTATGGTTATACGATAATGCAAAATTCCAATACCTTATATAAATCAGGGCTAACGCCATACGGCGCAAACATTGCGGGCAATGGATTCGCATCGGATGCGTCAACAACCAAACTTGTCACCGGAATTACTATCAATTTATATAGGTACAACATAGGTAGCAACGAGCCATTCAAAACTTATTACGTTGTGATTAACGGCGACACTAATGGTGATGGTAAAATCGACATCACAGATTTAGTACAAGTTAGCCGACACATGGCGAATGTTAGCCCTCTGACCGGATATCGTCTGGCGGCGGGTGACATTAATAAAGATGGGAGATCAGATATAACTGATTTAGTAAGAATAAGCCAGCATATGGCAGGAGTAAGGGAGATCCAATGAAAAAAATAATATCAAATCTTGTAAAAGTTACTGGTGTCACGCTGGCTATGTTGGCGGCGATAGCACCGACAAACGCATTTGCGGCTTCGGCAGCCTTGTCATGCCCGGCGACATATACCGGTTCGAGTTTTAGTTGTCAGATTTCGGCATCAGGTTTCACGATATACGGCTTAAGCGGCGGTTTGTCGACGAGCGCGGGCGGCTTGAGCCTCACCCCGGCGGGCGGAGTCAGTAATTATGGATCGGATACCAGCCCTCAATTGGTGGCTAATTCCGGTAAAGCGTCTGGATCAGTATTAGCAACCGTGACGATAAGTGGTTTAAGTGGTCAGAATGTGACGGTAACGTTGAGCGGCGTGATGTTGTCGGATGGTGATAATAGCCATGCTGGCGGTAGCCCGTCGCGCACGGTGACGCCACCAGTAGTCACTCCTCCGCCGTCAACCCCTACGACCCCGACAACTCCCACCACTCCGACGACGCCGGGGAATAATAACAAACCGGCGACACAAACACCGTCGTCGACCACTAAACCAACAACGCCGACAACTCCAAATACTGCCGATCCGGAAACTCCTGAACCGGAAAAAGAAGAACCTGTCGAAGAGCCGAAGAAAGATGACAAGAAGGAAGACAAAGAAGATAAGAAAAAAGAACCCGCCAAAATTGAAGATAAAAACTCATTCGATGTGATGGCGATTTTCAACGCGATTGGCAACTTCTTCAAGAACAACGCGTGGCAGATTGCAACAGGTGCTAGCGCGGCTGCTAACGTTGCTCTGGCGGCGTTATTCATCAATAAAACCATGGTTTATAAACAACTGCTCAAGAAGACGAAAGCTCACCGCAAGTTTCTAAAGGAAACGATGAAAAAAGCCGACGCCGCCAAAGCCAAAAAGTAACATCGTTCGCGATAATAATGAACAAGTTTATTTTTCGCTCATTTCGTAGTAAAATAGTTTCGTGGCAAAGTTAGATTTTGTGGGGCAGCGTGCTAATGAGAAAACCCTGTTTGTGTTTCGCAGGCATATTATTGCTATGCGCAAGGGTTTTTATGGGTTGCTGATCTCATTTGTTCTTGGGTCGATCCCGTTTCTGATTTGGTCGAGTAATGTCAATTTGTTATGGGGATCGCTAATTGGTTTTGGGGTGGGTTTGTTGGTATTTTTCTATCATTGGTTGGGTTGGTATTTTTCGGTTTATATTGTGACGAGTGAACGCATCCATCAAATTACGCGAAAAGGTTTGTTCAAAAAAACTGTGATTGATCTAAAACTCGCGAGAGTGCAGAATCACAGTTACAATATCCCGGGTTTCTTTGGCGAAATCTTTGGTTTTGGTACAATAGTTCTGCAAACTATGGTAGGTGATATGGTTATTCATAATGTTGAACACTGCGAAAAAACGTACAGTGAATTAATTGATGCGATTCATACGGCCGGTGGTGGTCAGGAATCAGAGGAGGAAAATGGACAAGATTAAAGAAAAGGTCAGTGACGCGCGCGATAAAATTATCGAAAAATTACCGGACAAATTAAAAAAGGATGATAAATCTGGACGAATCACTAACGATACGGTCGCAGAACATCGCGAAAAAATTCTCGCGGGCGGCAGAAAATTCAAGTACCCATTCCAGTATTCCAAACACAAAGTTCTGATCAATGTGATCGTCCTCACTGTCGCCGTGATCACTGCGTTTAGCGTGTGGATATGGGCGATGTTGTACAAGGTTCAGACAACCCACGATTTTTTCTATGCCGTGGTCAGGGTTTTGCCAGTTTCGGTTGCTAATGTTGATGGTGAAAATGTCCAATATCAGGATTACATGCGTCGATTGCGCGCGGACATTTATTACAAAGAAGTCCACGAAAAACGCGATTTTTATACAGAAGATGGTCAACGCGAATTGAACTATCTGAAACGAAAGGAATTAGATGGCGCGGAAAGGGTTGCTTATGCGGTGAAAATTGCGCGTAAAAACAACATTTCCGTAACAAATAAAGAAATTGACGATGAAATTGAGAAATCATTAGTTGATGATAACGGTTCGAAAATGACATTGACCGAGTACGAAGACAATATGTTAAGGAAATTTTTCGGTTGGTCGATGGGCGATTATCGTTCGAGATTATACGGCGAGCTATTGAGGAAGAAAGTTATGGAGAAGGTTAAAACCTTTGACGAAGATTTTGATAAACTGAAAAAACAGGGAAAAATCCACGAATATATCAAAGTTCCTGAAATGGGGCACTAATGCTCGCAGTGGTCAAATTATGCAAAGCCGATAACGTCAAGCGGTTCGGTGGCAAGGCGGTCAATTTGGGCGCAATGTTGCGCAACGGTTTACCCGTGCCGGACGGTTTGGCGGTGGGGCTGGCGGCATTTAACGATCAGGGGAAATTATTTAATTCCGCCAAAGTCGATATCTATAAATTACTACAGCACGGCAAACTGTATGCTGTTCGCTCGTCCGCCACAGTTGAGGACGCCGATACTGCTTCTTGGGCGGGGCAATTCGAATCATTCCTTAACGTGCCGACCAATGAAATTACCGATAGGGTCGAACAATGCCACAATTCCGCGAAGTTACGCGTCCAATCCTACGCCGAACAAAACGGCATCACCGACATCGATATCGCGGTGGTTGTTCAAGAGATGGTCAAGCCGACTCATGCAGGAGTTTTGTTTACGACCGATCCAATTTCCGGCGTCGACGAATTTGTCACCGAATATATTGAAGGTCTGGGCGAGGAATTGGTGAGCGGTCGCGCCGATCCCAAACGCATTTCTTGGAATGCGGGGGGGGGTGACCACGTTGAAGCGCCGTTCGACATCGTCAAACTCACCAAACTAGCGCAAGATGTCGAAAAAGTTTTCGGCGCGCATCAGGACATCGAGTGGGCGTTCGACGGCAATGTGATGTGGCTGGTTCAAGCGCGCCCAATCACGACCAAGTCGGCGCGAATTCGCGAAACTTACCTAGGCGACCCTGATGAATTGTTTTACTGGGGTCCATCGCGAGCAAATTTATTGTACATGGGCGATTTCATGACGGGATTAGAGCAATTTTTTGTGCAATGTGTTGAATCAGACGACTTGCCGAACCCGCCCAAAATGCTGACATTGTTCCACGACGGCAAAGTCGTTTTTCTTATTAATGCTAAAAGTTATTCAGATTTCACTACGAAATTATTTAATATGTATGCCGATCAGAATCGTCGGGAACATGATCGTGACGCTTGGCGGGTAATTGCCGATGAATTATTAAAATCGACCGGTGAAGAGTTTAATAAAAATATAATCAAAGCGTGGACTATGACCGAATTTGCCGAATTTGCACTTTACGGTGCCGAAAAAGCCATCGCCGCAAAATTAGAACGATTTGATGAACGAACCCGTGCAAAACTCTGGGGTGTGTTTTCTACACCCGATAAACCAACTTTTCTAAATCTGCTCGATCAAGAACTCGCCGAATCACGAGATACGAAAAAGATGGCGCAAAAATACAGTTGGGTGCGCGACGGTTATGCTGGTCCAAACGATGAAGCCGAATGGTATTTCGTCGAGCGGTTAAAAGCAATAGACGAAAACGGTTTGATCACGTTTGAGGATCAAACTGTCAAACGAACGCAATTAACGGCGGAGTATGGTTTGAGCGAGAAAGAAGTGGCGATGCTGGATTTGGCACGTCATCTGGCGGAATTTATGGACGAACGTAAAGAATGGATGATGCGAACGCGGCGATCGATCAATAAGCCCCTATCAAACATCCAGTGCAGTTGGTTCTTCGACGGGAAACAGGTGGTATTGATCGGTGAAGAAGACACCAAAATGTCCTGGGAAAGATACATAGATTTTCGTTCAGCCGACGACACAATCAGCGGCGTAGTCGCCAACACCGGCGGGCGACACTTTATCAGTGGCGAAGTAGCCGTATTAAACGCACATACCGATCCTGTGGCGGACGATCGAATTTTAGTAGTACCATCAACCAGCCCAGGTTGGATTCCGCTAATGCGCCGCGCGCGAGCCATGATCACCGATCACGGCGGAATGATGAGTCACGCCGCTATCGTCGCCCGCGAATTTGGTCTGCCGTGCATCGTCGGCACAAAAACCGCGACTAAACTTTTGAAAACCGGCGATAAAGTCGTGATGGATTTGATTAAGGGTGAAGTGAGTTATTAAAAAAATCGCCGCGAAAGGCGATTTTAATCTTCTACTGGCGCGCTCGACCAGATTCGAACTGGCGATCTCCTCCGTGACAGGGAGGCGTGATAGGCCAACTTCACTACGAGCGCATTAATCTCTATTTTATCAAATTACGTTTGCTTGCGCAAGGGGGTAGGAATTTGGTATAATATCGGGGGTTGCCACCTTAGCTCAGTTGGTAGAGCATCGCTTTCGTAAAGCGGGGGTCTGCGGTTCAAGCCCGCAAGGTGGCTCCATTTCCAGACGCAAGTCGCAATTTTCACCTTTTTGGGCGATTTTTTGTTTCAGATTTTTTATTAAAAACCAAAGATTTTTCTCT
>WRGU01000014.1 GCA_009787015.1 Candidatus Saccharimonadota bacterium
CCTTCATCCTGCACGCGGCATTGCTCCATCAGGCTTTCGCCCATTGTGGAAGATTCCTCACTGCTGCCTCCCGTAGGAGTCTGGACCGTATCTCAGTTCCAGTCTGACTGATCATTCTCTCAAACCAGTTAAGGATCGTCGACTTGGTGAGCCATTACCTCACCAACTATCTAATCCTACGCGGGCTACTCCCAAACCACCGAAGTTTTAATCCGAAGACCGTATGCGGTATTAGCACACCTTTCGGTGCGTTATCCCTCAGTCTGGGGTGTATTCCCACGCGTTACTCAGCCGTCCGCCGCTCGCCAGCCCTCACGGAAACTACAACTGTCATTGCGAGGGTCTTTTGACCCGAAGCAATCTAGTTATAATCTCGGTGAGGCTGCTGCCGCTCGACTTGCATGTGTTAGGCATGCCGCCAGCGTTCATCCTGAGCCAGGATCAAACTCTCCATAAAAGCTACGCTTTTATGGAGAGAGATAAACCTTCGTCGACTCGGAAAAACGAATAAATCCGTTTTTCGCTCGTCTCCTCGCTTTATCAAACTCTCCAACGTAGCCAAAAAAGTGTTATCTCTAACATAAAAGATGTACTGACGAAATTGACTTGCACTATCGAATTGTAAAATTGCGTTTTACGCAGTTAAATGAATGTTGATTCTCTGTCGATTTTGCCGTCCAACAGAGTCATTCAAAAAACTCTCGCGAAAAACTTGTAGTATTTTACCGCACTTTTCTCTCCGCGTCAACACTTTTTTGTTAAAATTGCAGATAAAAATGTTGTAGAATTAACAATATAGATAATAATGTCAAAAAATCGGGGTTTAATAATAAAACCGCCTGCGCCTATGGCGATCCGTTCATAACTCGGTCTTCCTGGTACCACTTCCATGTCAGGACCGTTTTCGTCATTTTCCCAACGCGTCTTGGACGCATTGCTCGATCCATACCGAGCATGAGAGGTCAAATGCGTTTTAATAACGAATCGTAATGATCAAATATCATGGGATAGCCGAGGTGTTCGTTTTGTTCAGGATATTCGACCTCCCTGCCGACGCAGGTTTGACCGATTTTTCGGGCAAATCGTGCTTGGGTACAATCGTGAGGGGGATAGTTGTTAAGGAAAAAGTGCCTGACCGCCCAACCGCTCTCTGATAACATCTTACTCGCAATTGCCGGACGACAAGAGGAGCAATCATGGTTGGTTTCACTCCTCAAAATCGCCCCTGTTTTAGCAATCCTGGTTATTTCGTCAATCATCCATTCTAGTCGTTTCTGATTACAGTAGTAAAAAATCGAATTACACGCAAATATTAGATCCATACTACCATCCGGAATGCGCGCAATGTTGTTAGTCAATTGCAAAACGCCACCACGCGTGATGTCGATGTCATTATCTGTTACGTACCCGACGTCGAGCCCTATAACAGGGGTCTGTTTGCCCGACTCCACGGATTCCTCTAGCATTTGCCTTAGCGCAACTCCTTTGCCAGATCCAACGTCAAGGATTCCGGTCGCTCTTTGCACTTCTTGATCAATCGAGTGCTCACCCCCTTCATCACGACCATACACCAAACCCTCATAAGTGCGTAGCGGCGCCCTATCTCGATCTTTCTTGTACATTGGTCTTTCACAATATTTGTCATTTTGCGCCCAATATTTCATGATTTTACTAAACCCATCACCGTATTGCACCTCGAGAAGGTGACGAAAATTCGTAGATCCGCCATACAGTGGTTTTAGCCGACCATCTTGGTCGTATGCCTTTTTCATTATTATATCATAGCATATATTCTATATGTTTACAATTAGATTATACTGTGCGTGACTTCTATACCTGATTTGCTATTTGTTTGACGCGCAATAACTCATAATACAACTCATTATAAATCCTTTGACGCTCATCAACTCTATACTCTAATGTGCGAACGCTATAATCCGGCTCTCGTCCACGACGCAGATCCCACTCGGCATCAGCAAGACGGTTTTTTGCGTATCGCAAATCATCTCTGGCACGTAAAACTTTTTTCTCGAGTTCTGCTATCCGATCCGTTTCAGGCACTTTTGATACCTTATCTAATCTTTTGATCGCGTCGATCGCAAACGCCATTTGCGAAAGGTTATCAGCCGATGGCGCATTTCTTTGTGCCTCGAATTGCAAAATTGAACCAAACACTTCCTCCGGCGTTTTCGCCAGAGAGGCGCGTCTATCGAACGGATTTTCAAAGCCTCTCATTCCCGGAATACCCACTAAAAACGGGCTTATAGCACCCCCTTGTTGAGGTGCTTTTTGCTCTAGCAAATGACTGCCCATCTTACCATTGTATCACACTTTGTCGTTTGTGTCAATAAACTAAAGTTGCGTGATGATTTCCGCCCCTGTTTCGGTGATCAAAACCGTGTGTTCGAAATGCGCCGATAGTGATCCGTCGCGAGTGCGAATTGTCCAACCATCAGAATCCTGTTTCACTTTCCAGCCGCCCAGTGTCGCCATTGGCTCGATCGCGATGGCGTTGCCGACTGGAACGAGCATGCCGCTGCCGCGTTGACCGTAATTTGGGATGTCGGGGTCTTCGTGCATGTTGCGACCGATGCCGTGACCGACGAGGTCGCGAATGATGCCTAATTTCGCCTTATTTAGCACCGTTTCGACCGCTGCGGCGATGTCGCCCGTTTTGACTGCGCCGTGAATTGCGTCGATACCCGCGTATAGTGATTGTTCGGTGGTATTTAACAACAATTTCTTCGCACCACGCGCTTCCTCGTCAACGATCATCGTGAAAGCACTGTCGGCTTTCATGCCGTTGACCTCTATAACTAGATCAAAACCAATGACATCGCCGACTTGGAACGAATCATCGGTCGGGACGGCATGCACAATCGCATCGTTGATCGAAATACAGATCACACCCGGAAAATTAACCTCAGGATTTTTATATGTCGCGATCGCGCCGCGTTTTGTGATTTCGCGCGCGCACCACGCGTCGATGTCTTTGCCGGTCACGCCAGCGTGGACTTGTCCACGCAAATCCTGAAACAATTCCGCCAAAATCTTCCCTGCCGCGCGCATATCACGCAGTTCATCTGGGGTAAAATTCTGTGCTGCGACGACGCTCATTATTTCGCATCCCCGTCCAATGTTTGTACGATTCCGTATGATTCCAGTTCGGTTTCGATGCGGTCGTGAATTTCGCCGACACTACCGAGGCCATCGATGTGAACGATTGGGATTTCTAATTCGTTAAAGAAGTTCAACAGCGGATAAATTTCGCTGCGATGGATTTGCAGGCGGCGTTCGACAGATTCGGGTTCGTCCTCCAAACGACCGCGTTTAGTTAAGCGCCGTACGATTTCATCGCGCGGAACTTCTAAGACTATACACATTGACACGCCGTTTTTGCCACAGCGTTCTTGTTCGTGCTCGGTTAGCGCTTTTGCCTGATCGACGGTGCGCGGGTAGCCGTCCAAAATCACGCGTTCCACGTCACCGCAGGTGTTTGCCTTATCTAAGGATTTGAACACCACTTTATTAGTGATTTCGTCCGGCACTAATTCGCCGGATTTCATGATTTTGAACACTTCGTGATCGGCGTAATCGCGGAACATTTGCCCCGAACTTAGCCATCGCCAACCGTGACGCGCCGCCAATATTTGCCCTTGCATCGATTTGCCCGAACCGGTCGGACCGAAAAATATGATCATACCAGCAATTCCTTTACGATTTTTGCGATGCGTGCACCGTCCGCCGCTGCGCCGACCTCAGTTTTGACGTCGCCGATAACGCGCCCCATGTCTTTTATGCCGAAACCGCCTGTCGCAATCACGCGTTCGATGATTTCGTGTAATTCGTCGTCGCTCAACGGTTTAGGCAGATACGCTGCCAAAATTTCGCGCTCCGCCATTTCTTTTTGCTCGCGCTCCTTATCGCCCGCACCGGCGTAAATTACAATGGCGTCGTCGCGTTTTTTGACTTCGCGAGCGATGACTGCCAAAATTTCGTCGTCGGACAACCCCGTACCACGTTTGCCCTTCGCGACTTCCTCGTATAAAATTGCCGACTTTAGGCCCGACAACGTGGTTTTGGCGAACTCGTCGCGCGCCAACATCGCTTCCTTTAACGCTTGATTGATTTTATCAATTAACATATTTTTCTCCTTTTCAATATTGTACCAGAAACGCGGCGAAAATAAAACCCGCCCGGATCGCGGACGGGTTAATTATTTGCGATTTTGATTAAACCTTCGCTTTAATCAAACCGAGGCGGATTTGCAAATTCTTCTCTGCCTTGCGTCGGTCGCGAATAATCGCGGAGGTGCGGCGCTCGGTTTTGCTGATTGGTTTGCTGAATCGCTGTTTCGATTTAGCGTCCGCAATCACACCGGATTGCAACACGCGACGGTTAAAACGGCGCAACAAATTCTCGTTCGCCTCTCGCTGATCTTTTCTCTTAACACTAATCATACCGAAATAGTTTAGCAGATATCAGAAATTTTTGCAACAGGTTCAAGCCGAATCAATCGCCCCTCGACCGAAATGCGATCGTTCCAATTGTTTTCGGTCAGTTCGATTAGGATTTTGGCGCGTTGTGGTTCGTCGTTGTCGTCAAATTCGGATAGAGTGAATTTATCCGATGCGTTGAATGCGACTGCGTTAAATTTGCGTCCGTCGCTATCCGCGAAAACGTAGCGCACGTGTTGCCCGCTGTCGCCCATTGTGCGGCGCGACATGATTAACACTGGTGAAATTTCGAAAACTGGTGCGGGATTACGTTGTCCGAACGGTTCGAGTTTGGTGATTTCGGTTAGTAATTCAGGGGTAAAATCGGCGAAATTATCGATTGTTACGTCGGGTTTCGGGTATAAAAACTCTTTTTGGTTCGTTAGGTTTTGCGATTTGTAAAAATCTTGCACCGCCGTGTACCATGTGTCGATTTGCGTCGTTTCGATCGTCAAACCGCCCGCCGCCAGATGTCCACCGCCCTTGATTAACAATTCGTCGGTGGCATGGATCGCCGCGGCGATGCTAAATTGCCCGAAACTGCGCCCCGATGCTTTGCTGAATTCCGCGCCGCGCGACATGACGAATGCCGGTCGTTCGAACTTTTCCAATATTTTCGCCGCTACGATGCCGATGACGCCCTCGTGCCAATCGTCGCCAACCGTGATCGCCACTGGATCGGTTTCGATAACCTGTTCGCATGCCGAAATGAAAATTTCATCCTGAACTTTGCGGCGTTCCTTATTCATCTGTTCCAGTTTCTCGGCAAGTTGCAGCGCGCGCATATTATCATCAGTCTTCAGTAGTTCCAGCGCGATTTCCGCCGTTTCCATGCGCCCCGCCGCGTTGAGCCGCGGACCAATCATGAATCCGAGCGCGCGCGCATCGATGTTTTTTTGATCGACGCCCGCCACCGCCATTAACGCCTTTAACCCCAGGCAGCGCGTTTTTTTGAGAACCTCTAAACCCCATTTGACATAGGCGCGATTTTCATCAACCAAACCCACCACGTCGCACACCGTCCCGAGTGCCACCAGGTCGAGCAGCCATTTTTCCTGCCCGGGGGGTAGTGTAAGATCCGGCTCGCTACTGCTCTGCAACGCCTGCACCAACTTGAACGCCACGCCCGCGCCGCATAAATCGGCGAATGGATACAACTCTCCTATTTTGTCATCCTGAACTTGTTTTAGGATCTTTTTTGATTCCGAAACAAGTTCGGAATGACAATTATTTCTTTTCAAAATTAGATTTTCATCATAGGAATCGGGAAAATCGCGCACTAAAATTTTCGGATTCAACACCGCAACGGCGTCCGGTAACGTGGCGTGTGGCGTGTGGTGGTCGGTGATGATCACGTCCACGCCCAACTCGTTCGCGCGCGCCACTTCGTCGAACGATAACGAACCGTTGTCAACCGTAATGATCAGTTTCGTCCCGTCCGCCACAATCGCTTCAACCGCGTCGATATTCAACCCATATCCTTCCGTGAACCGATCCGGCGTATAGGTCGCCACATCAATCCCGAATTGTCGAAAACTATCCCATAAAATCGTTGTGGCGGTCATGCCGTCGATGTCGTAATCGCCGTAAATTGTGACTTTCTCGCCACTGTCGCGCGCCGCCAAAATGCGACCTACCGCGATTTTCATATCCGGCAATAGAAACGGATCGTGTTTCGATTTTTCATAATCGGGATTTAGAAAATCATGTTGCTCATCGACCGTCGTCCAACCACGTTTAACCAGGATTTTTTTAATAAGTTCTGGGATTTTTTTCGTCATTTACGCGTCGATGTCTTGTTTTTTGCTCTTGGCGTTGGTCAATTGTTGGGATTTGATGACGATAGCTTGAAGTTCCTTGAATATCGGAAAATTTTTGTTGGTTGAATAGAGGCGCGTATTGCTCTGTTTTTCACTAACCAAAAAACCGCTTTTCTCGAGCCGCTTTAATTCGCGTTGAATATTACCTGCATCCTCCTTGATCAATTTTGACAAACCGCGCACATGCGTTTTGAAATCAGGATATTTAGCATACACCACAATTATCTTTCGGCGCACTCGCGAAGTTATAAAGACATCTAACACTACATTTCCTCCCTCTTATTTTGTCGTACTCCACCGGCACGATCAAATGTTACAGACCATTATACCAAACGATTGTTACCTATGCAAGACTTTTTTACAACGTTTTTTGGGATTTTGTCATGACGCTGTTTGTCATTTCGGACATTACCTACTTGTCATTCCCGCGCCTCGAACTAATCACAAACTCGAAACGAGATTGCTTCGGGCTACGCCCTCGCAATGACGGTGGGGGTTAGTATTTCACGAGACAGCGCACCGAAAACCCGCCGCCGCGATCCGTGCCACTGCCCGGAAAGACGTACGACGAATTCACGCTCAAGTAGAACGCGTACTCCGAGCCGCTAGGATAGCGCGACGACGACCACCAGTAACCGCTCGAGTACTGTTCGCCCCAGTACGAAAGGTACCGGTTGCCGGCGAAAACACCCCGCCAAGCGCCGGTGAATTGCCAGTTATTGTAATAGGCGGGATCTGCGGAGTAGCCCATTGGTGATGATGCGGATGGGTTATTCATCTTAGCGTTTAGCCATGCAAATTCACCAGTGTCTCCGCCGGTAGGTAGTCGCCAATTCGCGGGGCAGATGTCGCCGGTGGCGTCTTGTGGCATTGTTCCGCCAGTCGCCGTACAGGTATTAGAGCCACCTGATGCTGTTCCACCTGCGGCAGCGGCGCACCAGTTGTATAGGTAGCCGTAGAAATTTGCGCTAGATAGGTCGCTACTGTCACCTGGGACGGGTCCGTAAGCATATGGAGTATCGTAAACACCTCCTGATGTTACAAGTTGCGGGGTTGATTTTGATTTGATGGGAGGTGGTGGCGGCATGGGCAGAGTTTATTGGAAAAAGAAAGATTGCGAGCAAAAGCGCGCTAATGATTCCTAAAGAGCTGCCCCCCCCC
>WRGU01000015.1 GCA_009787015.1 Candidatus Saccharimonadota bacterium
AAAATTGGTTAATAGATTTTTTGTATGATTGTCGTAAATAATTATACAGACATCATTTTGAAAGTGCAATAGGAAAAGGTTAGGTGGGGCTAGTGGACTTGTGGAAAAATAATAGGTCGCCAGTAGGACGACAAGATCCCTCGGCTATGCTCGGGATGACAATTGAGGTCCTACGCCGCTTTTTTCAGATATTCTAACTGTTCATGTGCACTTGATTGGTTGACATAGCGCCGGTTGGCGATGATGGGAGTGGCACGATCGGCGGCGTCGAATGGGATGATGTTGCGACCGGCTTTTAATTCGGGTGATAATTCTGCGGCGTCCATGCCGACGATTGCCTCTGCGACCGAACCATCGACGTCACCCTCGACTCCGACGATTTTGTTTGGTCCGTCCGCCGCCGTATTACCCGCCGGCGCTGCCGCCAAACCGTCCTTATAATTTTGCAGGTTTAGAAATTCTTTCAAACTCTGTTTTGTACCGTGTTCTTTATCGCCCTTGACATTATTGAGTTTCCGATCAAACCATTTCAGGATACCGACGCCATAGAGATGCCCGTTGTCCGCCCCCTCGTTGACGAGATCCAAGGCTTCCTCGGTCGCTTTCAAAATATCGATACGCTGTTCAAAATTGAAATGATCGAACGTTTCCGCGAGCAGACTATTCGCACTCTCGATCGGCAACCGACCCGCCAATGCGTAAATTTCCTTGTAAAATTCTGGTTTTGATTGCGCCGCCTCCACGATGATCGCGATGCGCTGTTGCTCGCCGGTTAATTCTTTTTCGTCTTTTTTGACGTCTTCTTCGACCTTTTCCTGAACTTCTTCCTTCGGTTTTTCGGTGGTTTTGGTGGTATCAGTATCAACCCCGCCGTCATAGCCACCATCATAACCACCGCCGTCGCTGTCGTAATCCGGAGCTGCTTCTTCTTGCGGTTTATCGTCCTCTTTTTTCTCTTCTTTCTTTTCCTCTTTATCCTTGATTTCCTGAATCTTGGCATTCAATTTCCTGATGATCAAGTCATTTTCGAACGCTGCCAAACCCGTAGCGTCCGCCGTAGCGGTGGTTTTAGCGTTAATCGCACCGACAATATTTTTGATCGCGTCGATATTGCCATCGTGCGCCTCGCCAAAAACTTCTTCCGAGATGTTCAGCGTCCAAGCGCCATCCTGAATACACCCCGCTATTCGATTCAAAACCTCATCAAACGATTTATTGGCGTAAAATTGCAGCAACTGATTCCTAGCGGATTCAATTTCCGCCATGGACATTTCCCGATATTCGGTAGTTTCGGTCGAATCAGTTTCTTGTGATTGTTGCGGCATTTCCGCCGCCGGCAACATGTCCGCCATGCCCGGCATTTGCGCCAATTGCGCCGCGTCGGGGGCGTAACTCGCGACATCGTCCCAACCCTCGCGAATGGCGGGTTGCTCCACTGAACCCCCCCCCATTTGCGGGTTCTTTTCAAAATTTGCCATTTTTGGATTATTTTGTGGTGCCATTTTTTTATTTTATCCCTATATGTCTAGTGTAGCACACTTTTGCTTTCGTGTCAATAGGTCGGGATTTAGTCGCCTTCGATTGTTTGAATTGGGAGTTGGATTGCCGCCCATAATACGTACACCTCTGACATTGCCGCATTATATGTGCCCATGTCACCCCTATCTAGTGCGTTCCTCGCGTCCTCTAGCGCGGCTATCACTTTTCGATTTACTCTTTGTGCATCTCCCGTTAGTCTTTGATATTCTTCTAACTCTTTCGCGTATGTAATAGCGTAAAACACTTCGTCCCGTAGCTGGCTTATCATCATTTCTTGTCGCATACTAGCCTCTTCTGGACTCATTGTCACCATTTCCTGATGAATCGTTGTTGGTACGGTCACCGAATATGAGTCTTTTGGGTTAAGCGCTTTGGTCGTTTCCGCCGCCTCGTCGCCGGCCCTTTTGTTGTTTGCTAAACGTTGTCCAACCGCAATCCCCAGAGCCGTTAGCGCCGCGAGAACACCGGCGGCGATGCCTGTCGCGAGTTTGATGTTCTTGCTTTTTTCTCGTTCGGCAATCTCTATGATTTTTTCGCCCGCACCGTCAGTTATGATATCCGCGCGGTCTTGCGCTGCGCCGTTGAGCGCCGCCCGTTCGCTATTTATTGCGTTTGAGCCCTCGTAACCCACCCCCGCGTCCGCCACCCATGCTTTCGCGTTTGGATTTTCCGCTCGTTCCTGTTGCGGATTCTGCAATTCTTCATCCATTTTTCCTCCTTTAGTTAAATTTCTTTACCTAAAGAATTATAGCACCCCCCCCCAGATGTCAAGCGTTTTTTAAAGAAAACGCAGACTTTGTTTCTGCTTTAGGCTTCGGAAATAACATCGAAACCATTAAAACTTCCCGCAATCGCATAACCAACAACTCTTTTCGCGCCGGCAAGTTTCAACTTATGCGCAACCTCATTGAGTGTCGATCCTGAACCCGACGCGTCATCAATCAATAATATTGTTCTGTCTTCGAGATTTTTTACATCCGAATAATCGCTGATAAATATAGTATTACGCGCGTTGTCGATACGTTCATTCAAGGTTTTTAGCGATTTTTGCGCAATACGAACCTGTCCAGGATAGCGTTTTTCCAAAAAGGTCTCTGGCATATCGATTGCCAAATTCCATTTCAAGAGTTTTAGAAACTGCACTTTTCGATCAATTGACGGCGGCACAAATGCAATTGTATCCACAGATTCCATCGCGATTACATTTTGCAGATGCGGTCGAATCAGTTCCGCTATCCTCGCAATCAAAATGCGATTTTGACTCTGTTTAGCATAAAACATCATATGTCCTAGTTTCGTGCGACCAAAACGCGGCAAACTATAAAAATCGCTAAAATAAACCTTATTGAGGTAAATTTTTTGAAAAACATCAGATATTTTTTTGTCCGCGACAATCAAGCCTTGTTTATTGAAAAATGTATCAGCTTGCTTTCTCGTTTTAATGTAAGAATCGACCAATTTATCAAAAGGTTGCCGATCGCCAGTTCGTTCAGCCCAATCAACCAAACCAACAACACCGGTTTTCAAAAAGCCATCAGGGGTAATATAAAGATAATTATCGTCCAAAAATCGAGCTTTGTCAGGCGAAATATCGGGAATATTAGTGGTTTTTTGCAGTTTGAGGCTATAATAAACCTTTGGCGGGCTGCCAGCGCGTGATAAAGCCCCCTCTTTAACGAGTATATTCAGTTGGCGGTAAACAACCGTGTCGCTCACGCCAAGTTCAACAGCAATCTGCGATGGTCGCATACTTTCAACCTGTTGCAGTAGTTTGATGATATTATCTTTCGTGTTCATACAGCCATTGTAGCACACTTATTATAAATAGTCAACACTAAACACTCAATAGTCAACACTAAACACTTCACGACATCTGATAAAAACAAAAAATCCACTGTTTCTGTGGACTTTTTTATCTGTCAATCCGGATTAGACCGCGATTTTGGCGCGACCTTTGTTGCGGCGGCGTTTGAGCACGATTTGACCGATTTTGGTTGACATGCGCGCACGGAAACCATGTACTTTGGCGCGGCGAGCTTTCTTTGGTTGATATGTTCTCTTTGGCATAATGTTACTATTGTATCAGATTGTTTTCGTTTTGACAACTACCCCGCCGCCACCGCTTTTTCCACCGCTTCGACCCCTACCGCTCCACCGAACCATTACTCCCACGCCGTTCCGCGCGCCCGTCGTCACGGGGCTTGTCACTGGCTCTCTCGCCGTCCTTCGATAGTCGCGCGGGAGTAATGATTCGGTTTCGCTCAAATTATCACACACAAAAGTTTTCCACCGTTTTTTTGAAATTATCCACAGTTTTACAGATTAGGCGTGAATCTGTGGAAAACTTTACACCTTGTCGGAATTTTCATGCTTAGTTAAATGAGGGCTTGTGGAAAACTGGTAAAATCTGGTATGATATTTAGTAAGAAAGGTTGGAGGAAGTGGAAAAAGAACAAATTGGGGCTTTGTGGCAAACAATTCTGAACGAAGCAGAGTTGACGATGCCGCGTGCTACGTTTGTGACTTGGTTCAAACCGACCGAAGTTATCGAGTTGGACGGCGAAACGTTGCGTTTGGCGGTCAATAATATATTCGCGAAAAACCAATTTGAGAAAAAGTTTGACAGCAAGATTCGAAAGATCATGAAGGATAACGGTTTCACTGCGCCGATCGTGGAATATATTATTAAAGGGAAAAAAACCACTGGGAGCGAGGAATCGATTAAGATTGACGGGATGAAAGCTGTTAAAAACACGGCGAAGGCTAAGTCGAATCCGACTGGGCTGAATCCAAAATATCGTTTTGATAATTTTGTGGTTGGAGGTTGTAATGATTTGGCGCACGCCGCGTCGCAAGCCGCCGCCGCGATGCCGGGCAAAAAATATAATCCGATTTTTATTTATGGTAATTCCGGACTCGGTAAAACTCACTTGATTCAGGCAATTGGTAATGAGGTTTTGGAAAAATTCCCTGATAAAAGTGTTTTATATGTGACGGCGGAAACTTTTGGCAACGAATATATTGATTTCGTGCGTTTTAAAAAAGATCGGAATTTCAGTAGTAAATATCGCGGTGTTGACGTTCTAATTATTGACGATATTCAGTTTATCGCTGGAAAAACTAAAACTCAAGAGGAATTCTTCAATACCTTTAATTCCCTGCACCAAACCGATAAGCAAATCGTAATTAGCGCCGACCGACCACCCGCGGAAATTCCTGATCTGGCGGATCGGTTAAAAACGCGATTCCAGATGGGTATGACGATTGATGTTGGTATGCCGGATTACGAAACGCGCTGCGCGATTATTAATACCAAAGCGCAAGCTAGTGGTATCGAATTGACGCCCGATATTGTGGATTTTTTGGCAAATAATATCCAGACTAATATTCGCGAACTCGAGGGTGCGCTGAATCAGATTTTGGCGTATTGCGAAATGCGGCGTGATACGCCGACGATGGATCTCGCGATTGGGTTGATTGGTAATATTAGAAATTCGCGACCGAAACATATTACTGCTAAACAGATTATTGATAAAACGGCGAACTATTTTGATCTTAAGGCTGACGAATTGAAATCCCCTGCTCGCAATAAACATATTACTGAACCGCGTCAGATTGCGATGTATTTGTTGAGGTCGGAATTAAAGATGAGTTTTCCGAATATTGCGCGCGAGCTCGGTCGATCCGATCATACCACCGCAATTCATTCGATTAATAAGATGGAGTTGGAAATTAAATTAGATTCAATGCGGCGTGAACAAATTTCGACGATTCGGGAGAGGTTATATGTGTAGTTATTCGCTCCTACTCACCGCCCTGTCCTGCTCTATTCCGATCACGAGGATTCCGCAGTCCGAAACGGTTCGCGTCGCAAATATGTGTAAAACCTGTGTAAAAAATGTGTTCAATTTGTCGAAAAGTTGTGTATTTTACCTTGTCGAAATAGTGGATAAAATACTTGTTCGGATGAAATGGTGGAAAAAGTCGGACTTTTCAACAGTTTTTTACAAAATTTATTCACAGGTATTTTTGATCGATTTCAACCTGTTAATTAATAACTTTTCCACATTTTCCACAGGACTTACTGCGACTATTACTTTATTAAATAATAAGAAAGGAAGTGTATGAAAGTAATACTAACCCAGGAAAAGTTAGCAAAAGCCTTAGCAATTGTTGGCAGGATTGCC
The DNA here is from genome assembly GCA_009787015.1 of Candidatus Saccharimonadota bacterium. GTDB lineage: Bacteria > Patescibacteriota > Saccharimonadia > Saccharimonadales > Saccharimonadaceae > WRGU01. The sequence goes on from WRGU01000015.1 coordinate 5,727, forward strand.
AGTCCACGGACAACTTTACCGATACTGAGTAATATTTTAATAAAAGCCGAGGAAAATCAGTTGATATTATCGGCAACTAATTTAGAAGTTGCAATCACCGAAACAATTTCCGCCAAAGTCGAAAAAAACGGTGTTATTACCGTCCCCGCCAAATTATTGATGGAATTTGTGGCGAATTTGCCGAAAGTTAATGTAACTCTGACGTTGGCGGACGATAAATTATCAGTGGTGGCGGGAAATTACAAATCGACCATCAACACAATGGATGCAGAAGATTATCCGGAAATTCCCGATATTGTGGCGAAAAACAAGATTACGATTCCGGCGGACCTGTTTAAGAAATCGGTCGCCAACACATCGTTGGTTGCCAGTTCCGACACGACGCGTCCGGTGTTGACCGGTGTTTATATTTATGTGTTTGAGGGAGATTTATATTTTGTGGCGACGGATGGCTATCGTTTGGCGGAAAAGAAAGTTATGCCCTATTCCGACGAAATTTCGATGATTGTGCCGGCGGCGACGCTAAATGATGTGTCGCGAATTTTGGGCGACGATACGAAGGAAATCGAGATCGGTTTTTCGGATGATCAGATTAGTTTTGAAATCGATGACACGGTGATTACATCGCGTTTGGTGAGCGGAAACTTTATCAATTATCGTCAGTTAATTCCGACCAAAACTGATGTTAAGGCAGTGCTGAGTCGCAGTGAGTTTGTGCGGGTGGTGAAAGTTTCCGAATTATTCGCGCGTGAGAGTGCAGGATCGATCGTGATGACGGCGGATTCAAAAAAATCCTTAGTTAATGTTCATTCGATTGTGTCGCAAATCGGCGAAAATTCCAATGAAATCGAGGCGACGGTTTCAGGCGATGGAACGGTAACGCTAAATTCAAAATTTTTATTGGACTGTCTCGGGCAGATTGAGGGTGAAAATATCAAAATACAGTTTAGCGGCAAACTCGCGCCGATTCTGATTGTGGGTGAAAATGATAAAAATTACAAACATATCATTATGCCGGTAAAATCATAGTACAATATTTATATGATCAAGAATCTGCGCATTCAAAATTTCCGCCGCCACGCTGATTTTAAGATGAGTTTTTCGGATTCAATCACGATTATCACCGGAAAAAACGGCAGCGGGAAAACTTCGATTATTGAGGCGATTTTTATCGCGTTAAGCGGTAAAAGTTGGCGGTCGAATTTTAATGAAATTTTGCGCGATGGATCGGCGGAATGGTGGCGTGTGGACGTGGAATTTATTGGCGGTGAAAAACGCGTGGTGAAATTTATCAATAATCAGAAAATATTTGAGATTGATGATAAAAGATTTATGCGTTTGCCGGCGAGACTAAAAAAGCCGGTTATTTTATTTGAACCAAACGATTTGCAATTATTGTATGGCTCCCCGACTCGCCGCCGCGATTTTTTTGATCGATTTATTACACAAATCGAACCGGAACATCAAATAAACTTAAATAAATTCGCGCGAGTATTAAAACAGCGCAATAATTTATTAAAACGCGGTACGAGTTTGGATGAATTAATGGTTTGGGATCTGCAATTTGCGGATTTGGCGGAAAAAATCGTAGCCGCGCGTGAAAAATGGATCGCGGAAATTGATGAGAATTTGGCGGCGGAATATCGTATGATCGCCGATAAAAACGACGAAATTTCGATAAAGTATTCCGGTGTGTCGAAAAACAAAGCACAAACATTAAAGTTACTTCAAAGTTTCTTTTTGGAGGGTTGGTTGACGACCAAAATCGGTCCGCAACTGCACGATATTAAGTTCCGCATCAATGGTCACGATGCAAAATTAACCGCCAGCCGCGGTGAAAATCGCACGATAATTTTTGCGATTTTGGCAACGATGACGCGCCTGTTAAATCAAAAATTCGGCGAAAAAGTTTATCTGATTTTCGATGATATTGATAGTGAATTGGATCTAAAACACAAAAACGGTTTGTACAATCTGGAAATTTTTCGAGAAAATTACCTATTTGCAACGACGATTAAGTCGGATATGTCGACGCTGAATTTGGAATAAAACACTGTCATGCCGAACTTGTTTCGGCATCAACATTATAGATTCTGAAACAATACTGAAACAAATTCAGTACAGGGCGCAGGATGACAAGAGGGGGGGTGGATTCCGGTGGTAAGTGCGGAATGGGCATAATACTCATTTCGTGTCCCTCCATTTTGTAATGATGTAGTGTCTAATAAACATGTCTAGATGCGCTTTGGTTAAGCCATTG
>WRGU01000016.1 GCA_009787015.1 Candidatus Saccharimonadota bacterium
CCCCCCCCCAGGACGTTTTCTTGGTTTTGATTGTCTTTACCATCGTATTTGTAAACCCTCCATTAGTTGATTGTTGTAGCATAAGTAGTATATGCTGGGTTGGGGAAAAATGCAAGGCTTTTGTCATTTCGGGCAAGCAGGAGGGCAATCAGTGTTACAATATATGTATGAACTATTACGAGGTGTCGCCGATTGGGATTATTGGGAAGGATTTTGCCGTGCTGACGTATTCGTCGGAATCGAAGTTGTTGCCCGGTCAGATTGTGGAGATTCCGGTGGGATCGCGCAAATTCGTCGGTGTGGTTTTAAGGAAAGTCCCCGCACCAGATTTTGATTGCAAAGAGATTTTGCGGGTTCTGTTCGACACACCGCTGCCGTCCGGAATCCTCAAATTACACAATTGGATTTCCGAATTTTATTCCGCGCATCCCGGCACAGTTTGGCAGACGATTTTGCCGAGCGGGTTAAATAAAAATCGCCGCGCGCATGTGGCAATCGAAACGACCCCGCGCAATCCCGCCAAAACAATTCAACTCAACGCGTCCCAATCCTCTGCCCTCGCCCAAATCCTGGACATGAAATCTGGTACAGCGATTTTACATGGAATCACGGGTTCGGGTAAAACCGAAGTGTATAAATCGCTGGCACGGCGCGCGCGGGACGAAAATAAATCCGCGATAATTCTCGTGCCGGAAATTTCGCTGACGGCGCAGTTGGTGGACGAATTTCGACGTGATTTTCCAATCGTAATCGTGACACACTCCACCATGACCGAAGCCGAACGCACCCATATTTGGTGGCAATGCTTAGAATCCACCGAACCATTGATCGTGGTCGGTCCGCGTTCTGCCCTGTTTATGCCGCTCCGGAATCTCGGTTTGATCGTGATTGATGAATGTCATGAACCATCATACAAACAGGAAAAATCGCCGCGTTACCATGCCCTGCGCGCCGCGTCGGTATTGGCGGGCGCGACCGATTCGCAATTGATTTTGGGATCAGCCACACCGTCGATCGCCGATTACTATTCCGCCAAAAAACTCGATCGACCGATAATTAAAATAACAGAGTTGGCGCGCGCTAACGCCAAAAAACCGATTGTCGAAATCGTTGATTTGACCCGTCGCGATAATTACACATCAGAATCCAAAATCTTTTCCCGCCAATTATTGAAAGAAATGAAAGAAGTTGTCGCCCAGAAGAAACAAGTTTTATTATTCCACAACCGCCGCGGCTCGGCATCAACCACCATGTGCGAAGAGTGCGGTTGGATCGCGATGTGTTCGCGCTGCTTTTTGCCGCTAACTCTGCACGCCGACAAATTTATTTTGCGTTGTCATATTTGCGGATTTAAGGAAAAACCGCCGACCAAATGCGTCGAATGCGGTGCGGCGGAGGTTCTGCATAAAGGCATCGGCACCAAACGCATCGAGGAAGAAATTCGCAAAATTTTTCCGAATATCAACGTCAAACGTTTCGACGGCGACACTGAACGCGGTCAAAATGTGCATGATTTATTCGATGAATTAAAAGGTGGTCGTATCGATGTGATTATCGGCACACAACAAATCGCCAAGGGTTTGGATCTGCCCAATTTGCGGTTGGTTGGTATTGTTCAGGCAGATGCTGGGCTGAATTTACCCGATTTTTCGTCCGCCGAACGCACATTTCAACTCATCGCCCAGGCGTCGGGTCGCGTCGGACGCGGTTCGGAAACTACGAAAGTTATCGTCCAAACCTATCAACCGAACGCTCCCGCCGTCAGATACGGCGCCGCACAAAATTACGACGAATTTTACGCCCAGGAAATCATCGCGCGTAGCCACGGACATTTTCCACCGTTTTCGCATCTGCTCAAATTGACATGTTCGTATAAAACTGAACGTAGCGCGATCACCGCGTCGCAAAAATTAACCGACGTCATAAGATGTTGGGAGATAGAGCAACAAACTTCCGCGCGACTATCAATTCTCGGTCCAACTCCCGCTTTTTACGAACGCCAACGCGATAATTACCGCTGGCAAATCGTCGTGCGCGCCCAGAATCGCCAAATCCTGCAACAAATCACAAAAATAGTCCCGCCCGCCCATTGGCAGACGGAACTGGATCCGAATTCGTTGATTTGACCTCGCGACATGGTACCGCCAGTGTATTAAGGTGATAACGCGCCTATCTTACCATTGTAGCACACCTTGCGTAAAAAGTCAATAGTGTGATAAAATATTCACTATGAAATCAAAATTCACGAAGGATGACATTATTACCCTGCCCAACCCGCATTTGCGCGAGCGGTCGAAACGTATAACAGAGATCGATGACGAAACTTTGCAACTAATCGACGACATGTTGGCGGCGACGCTCGATTGGGAAAATTCCCGTCCACACGAGGTCGCGGTGGCATTGGCGGCGGTGCAAATTGATCGCTTGCAGCGTGTCGTCATCGTCCGTGAAGATTTCGATAATAAATCGAACAAGAATTTCACCGTTCTAATCAATCCGGAAATCGTTAAATATGAGGGTGAAATCACATCGGAACAGGAAGGTTGCCTGTCGATCAAGGATGTTTACGGTTTAGTCCCGCGCCACACCAAAGTCCGCGTCAAGGCTATCGATATATCCGGTCACGAGGTTCGTTTTCGGTCGCCCAATCCGTTCATCGCACGCGTTTTGCAACACGAAATTGACCACTGTAACGGCATTTGTTTTATCGATCATATCGTCGACCAAAAAGATGCTTTTTATATCTTAACAGAAAGCGGCGATTTAGAACCGATTAAGTACGAAAAAGTTATTGAAATGGGAATTTTACCAAATGAAGAATAAGATCGTATTTTTCGGCAACGAACAGTTGGCACAGGGGTTAGAAAAGCCAATCACGCCGATTTTCGACGCGTTAATCGCGCATGATTACGAGGTTGCGGCATTGGTTCTGCCCCGCGATCCGTCGTCGAAATCGCGTTCCGGTCAAAAAATGGCGATCATAGAGGCGGCAGAACGCAATAATATATCAATAGTTTTCGCCGATCAAGAGTCGGATCTGGATGGGACTTTGCGGAAATTTGGCGCGGAAATTGGTGTTTTGGCATCATTTGGCAAGATCGTACGACAATCAACGATCGACGCCTTTCCGCGCGGTATTGTTAATATTCACCCATCGTTATTGCCCAAATATCGCGGATCAACACCGATCGAAACGGCGATTTTGAATGGCGATAACGAAACCGGCGTATCGTTGATGCAATTGGTCGCTAAAATGGACGCGGGCGGGGTTTTCGCCGCGGGCAAAATCGCGCTAAATGGCGACGAAACGAAACAGGAATTATACGAAAAATTAGCGAATTTGGGTGCGGAGCTGCTAATCGAAAACCTGCCAAAGATTATGTCGGGTGAATTACCGCCAGCGCCGCAAAATGATGCCGACGCGACGTTCACCGCGCAACTGTCCAAAACCGCCGGCGACCTCGATCCGACGACGATGACCGCAACTGAATGCGAGAGAAAAGTCCGTGCGTTTTTGAATTTTCCGCGTACGCGTCTACATTTCATGGGTCAGGAAACGGTGGTTACCGCCGCGCGTATCGTACCGAATTTCGCCGGCGATGATTGGGCGGATATTATTCCCTGTGCCGGCGACACATTTTTACAGGTTACGGAACTTATCAATCCGAAATCCGGTAAAAAAATGCGGGTGGCGGATTATTTGCGCGGGTTAAGATAGATAATGACATCAAGATCCCTCGGCTGTGCTCGAAATGGACAGGATGAGAAAATGATCGAAATAGCGATAAATCAAAACCCCTGCGAAATCACAGGGGTTTTGGCTGAACACAAATTTTATTCTTGGATGCCGTCTGCAAAGGCAGCAGCTTCATCGGTAGCGTCAGCACCGGCGGAGGTCGGGTTGCCACCCAAAATCGCGTCTTTATTCGCCTTGATTTCGTTCTTTAGTTCTTCCAAGGTCGCGGTGACGACTTCCGGATAGTCCGGACGATTCAATTGCAACCACTTCATTGCGCCGTATTCGCTCATGACGGCGGTCTCGGGTGCTTCTTGGTTGGCTTCCTTTAGCTGTTTGAAATCTTCGCGATCGGCATAATCCGGCAGATATTCATCAAACCATTTCTTCATGCCGTCGGCGTTTTGATCCACAAAATTGCCGAATTCGTCCAACAATTCGTCGCTCATACCATCGGTTAGTTTTTCACCGACGCGAACCTCTAACTCGCTATAGATGTGTTGCAAAAACGCTTGTTTTTGCTCGTCAGGCATAGCGCCCAGACCCAGTTCTTCTAGAAACTTGTCATCTAACTTAAACATATTCCCCTTCCTGTTACGTTTATTATACTAATGATTATAGCACGAAGAAATTACGAATGCAAACAAAATACTCCCGCATGATGCGGGAGTATTGGTGAACCGTTCTGAATAAATTATTTATTCTTGACTGATTCGAGATGTTTGCGGCTCTTGATGTAAGCCACGACACCGAAGGTCAGCGCACCGACAGCGATCAACGTCGCGATGAATTCGGTCGGACCGGTGGCGATAATCGTACCGCCGCCAGGACCGGGTCGTTCGGTGTTGCCACCGCCATTAGGTGCTTTACAATTCGGATCGGTCGACGGGATGCTCGGATTCCATGTGCATGGCGTCTGGGGAGGAACACAACCAGGATCGTTCGATGGGATGTTCGGGTTCCATTGGCACGGAGGAATACACTTCGGATCGGTCTTCTCAATCTTAGGATTGGTCGGACACGGATCGTTCGGTTTCTGGCACACGACGTTCAATTTCGTTTCGACATTGTTGTCGGTCGTGTTGCTTTCGGTCGGTTTTTCAGTAGTCGTCGAAGTCGATCGGTTGACTAATGGCAACTGCTTATCGCAATCGTTCGGGCTAATTTGGCTGACGTTAACTACTGTCGTCACTGTGATAGTGACTTTGCCGCCGACCCAAACTTTGTTGAATTTCAAACCGTTATCAGTGAACAGGCTGGAATACGTGCTCTGCGCCGGCAGACCTTCGGTCAAGGTAGCGCTAACTTCGATCTTGGTCCAGTACAATTGCGATGGCAATTGGTCCTTGATCACGACGTTGGTCAGATCAGTTTCACCGCTGTTGGTGAATTCCAAGGTATACTTAATCGTATCCGTGAGACCCGCCGTCGCCTTATCTACAGTCTTTTTCAGGTTGTAGTTCGGGACTTTCGGAGGGGTGACCACCGCGTTGGCTTTGACTTTGAAGAACAAATAACCGCGATATTCCCAACAGCCCGGGATTCGACCGTCCAAGGACGTATAACCTAACTTGGTGCCGCTGCCCAACAATTCACTATCTGGCAACGTATATACGTCTTGGTTGTTAAAGTAATGTGCTGAACCTGCGACATAGCTGAGCGTAAAATCGCTATTACTCGTGAATGTCACATCATCGTAAACGTTGGTTGGGTTAGCATTAGTCGACGAAATGTCGCCACGGATCGACAATGATTTGCCCGATCCGGTCGGCATCGTTACTTTTGCCTTAACATTTTCCGCAACTAGGTTCAACGGCGTATAAGCGTCGTTGTGCACCAACATGCCGACATAGTATTCTTTACCGGCTTCCACCGCGATGGTATCGGGTCGCAGACCACCGGTTAACATGCTATTGATGCTGCCGTTTGCTATATTCCCGACCGGTTCGGCGGCGACGAAATTGCGTTCATCACCCGTACCCGTATATGTGTTCCAGTTTGCATTATCCGTCATTGAGTTGAACGTGATATGCGTCGGCGCGTTATTCCACGTGTACGTGGGACGACTCGGACCAGATGTAGCCCAAAGCGCCGCCGGTACAATGATCATCGCCAATAGTAGAAACAGCGCCGCTAGTTTCTTTGGCATATATTTGATTATACTCTTCATAATTATCTCCTTCACCTCTATATTACTCTATTAACTAACTTTAATCTATTTCGATCCGCCCGTGCCTTCTGCTTCATTGATTGCTGCAATTATCTTTCTTTTTTCTTTTCTATTGGCTGACGCCCAGAGAGCATAGCCCGCCGCGCCCATCAGAGCAGCGCCTCCAAACGCGCCACTCATAATCTTTTGGTATCTCTCCTTCTCGCTATCGGTTTTAACCGGAACGTTGGGACCCGGGGGATACGTTGTAGGATAATTCGTGGTCGTTGGGGGCTGAGTTGTTGTTGTTGTAGTAGTTGTCGTAACCACCTCGGTTGGTTTGGTCGGTTCTGTCGTCGTTTCCTTCGGCCTATCCTCTTCCGTTGGTTTTTCCTTGAACACTGGAAATTTAATCCCGTTCAACTCGACCATTAACAAGGAGTATTCATCACATAGATCGCCGACAACTTTCATAGCGGCGTCAACATTGCCACCGTTACGGACAGCATTCACCGCCGCCATATACGCGAGGGAAATCTGGTTCGCTTTCGCCGCTAAACTGGTGCTCACCGTAGCAGCATTCGCATAAGCAGCTTTTGCCTCCACGGTATAGTTCGGCTTTTTAGCTTCCGCGGCATAGTTGGTCGCGTTGGTTGTATGTTCCATGTTCAGTGTGGCATAATCATTCGCTTGTTGCGTATATCCAGCTATTGCACCTGCTGAGTTATCGTAGCGCTGTTCCATGCCGTTGACAGGCGCTTCTGCGCTCACCTTAGGCGCATGAGCAACAGCAAGAGCTATAGAAAGAGCAACCGCTCCGACAGCAGCACCAGCACGCTGCCATACGTTATAGTCGCTGTTCTTTGACTCAGCTGGAGCTGGCTTGATTTCAACCGCGTCAACTACTCTGGCTTCCTCCACCTCCATTCGGTCTCTAGATTGTACATTGGTTTGTTCCATGCGTTAATCCTTCCTTTCTTAATTACTTGCTTTCGTCATTTTATGACGATTTTAACTGTTTACAATAACCATTATAGCACACTTTTGTTTCCGTGTCAATACTTTTATGGCTTATCTTTGGGTTTTTTGCGTTATTTTGCGACTTGCCTCTGTTATTTTTTAATATTTTTATCATCTAAATCTCGTTATTTCCATTATTTTGCACGAAACTACGGATTTTGGTCGTTTTATGGCGCTGGTTTTTTGTCTTCTGCGTCAACGACCGCCAATATTTTGTGCTTGAGAAAGTCTTGTGTTTCGTCTTTCTCGAACCACGTTCTGAAATCACCCATTTTATCCCCGACTAACTTCTGTACTTCACCGATTCTCGTTGCTAACGCACCAATATCTTCTATATCGCCGATTCTACCTTCGTCGTTTTCTTTCTGTCGCAAGAGCAACAAACCGAGCTCAAGATAATGCCCCGTCCCCCACTCCCAGTTTTCGTTGTTATGCTTTTTAACTTCTTCTTGCCATAATTCGATAGTTTTGTTGAGTTTAGCCTCGGCGGCTTCGGCATTTTTAGTGGTTTCGTCTTCTAGCTCTTTTTCTGCTGAGCGTGGTTTTGGCTTATCGTGGTCCTCTAATTCCCTTAACGTCTTCCAAACATCTGCCACTACTGTATCATCAGGTTCGGGTTTTTCGGGTTCAGGATACTCTTGGTCAATAGAATCACCGATCCATTCTACCAATGCCTTACCTTCTTCTGTTTTCGGATTCGCATCACCCCCCCCCGCGGAACTTCCGTGTGGTATTGTTTGCGGTCGTCTCTTCCCTCTTACTCTATCATCTCCGCTGTCGCTTCCATCACCTTCGCCCCCGTTCCCGCCATTTCCAGTTCCGCTCCCAGTACTAGCACCACCGGTGTCTAAGGCATCCCCGTAATCCTCTTCCTCCCCATTTGGTTCTGTTCCCTCTTCGGGTTCAGGATAGCCATAGCGTTCTGTCCAGTTCCATTCGGTCTTCTCGCCTTTCTTGCGTGGTTTGTATACGCCGTTTTCTGAAGCGAGTGTGGCGTAGCCTTTTGTGCCTTTGCTGGCAAAGAAGACGCTTTCGTTGACGACGAGACGGTCAGTGTTGTAGCATTTGTAGGTACCATCGGCGAAGAAGAAGGGATAGCCGTATACACCGCGGTCGTCTGTTGTCTTCTGGTTTTCCTGACCATTCTTACGCTTGGTGTTTTTGAGGTTGAGGTAGTAGTAAGTACCGGATCTATTATCTTTGTCGGTGTATTGGGATTCATAGACAACATCATATTGGCTTAATCCAGTTTCTTGATCAAAACCGCCGATACGCTCTTTATTGCCATTTCCGGTTTCGATTAGGACGCAGTCTTTGGAGTCATAGGCTGCACCGCCTTGACCATTGATGTAGGCTTGTTCATGGCGAACGAGGTAGTTTTGTGAAGCATTGGGATTAGGAGTTTTTCCGGGACAATCGGGTGGCCATGGATAATCGACGTCCAGGTGGGCGTCTTGGTTGCCGGTTTCTGGGATATTATGTTTTAGGTTGTAGTATCTAAACCAATCTTTGCAGGCGCCGTAGACCATGCCATCGTAGGTGTTGTGGCTATTGCGGTTACGGAGAGCATTGGGGGCGGAATAATAGTTGGGAGCGTGGAGGGGTTGGGGTTGGGAGTTGAAGGATTCGGGGGGATGGGTGAATTCGGGGGTGGTGGGGGG
>WRGU01000017.1 GCA_009787015.1 Candidatus Saccharimonadota bacterium
ACCCCGCGATAAATTGAATTGTTAATCCTGATTATTTTATCACCTCATAACCAGGTTATGAGCGATTGATCCACAGGGGAGCTAACCAGACTGCTCCACCCCGCGACAACTGCACATTCTAGGGCGGGTAATTTGGTAGCACCGACTGGGATCGAACCAGTGACCTCAGGCTTATGAGTCCTACGCTCTAACCAGCTGAGCTACGGTGCCAAAGCACCCTAAAACATACCGGAACAGTGTAGCATAAATGCGGTTTTTATGCAACTACGCGATTTTTGCGGAAAATAGGCGTTTATTAACTTCACATCTTTTCACCAATATGAACTTGGATAATGATTTACTTCATATTCATTTATAGTTCACATATTTCAATGAATATGAACACATTTTGCTATTTGGTTCATAAAATGCTTACTTTTTGACATTATTTTTGTTAAAGTGTTCATATTGGAGAAAAGTTATGAAGCAATATTATCTTAGTCAATTAGTAAATCAACCGCAGGGATTCAGAGCGTTTATTCCATCATCGTTTCCACTGGCAACAGATATTAAACTGTCAAAAGAGACCGTGCAAAAGCACACTGAGGCGATACGGTTACTCGGTAAATTGGATGGTATCACAGAACTTTTGCCTGATAAAGATTGTTTTTTGCAGATGTTTATTTTGAAAGACGCTCACATTACGATTTATCAGAGAGCTACATGAAAAGCTGATGAGTGATGCGCGGGCTACGCAGCACGCTTTTTCTGGCGAGTTCCGTCGTTCGCAAAACTGGATCGGAGGCACCCGCCCAGACAATGCGAGATTTGTGCCACCACCGGTCGATGAGATGAACCGGGCACTCAACGATTTGGAGAACTTTATCCGTGTTTGGTGCGAGAATTGGGAATCAGACTCTATGGAGTCTACCTCGAGAACGGTCGGTTAACCGCTCGGGAATATCTTCCGCGTGATATTTATGTGAAGGTAGGCAAGAAGTGAGGTGTTAATCCTCCAACGTCACAAATTCCAAACTCGATAATTTACGGGCGACGAAGGTGCCGAGTTCGTCGGTTGATCGGACGCGATTCCACGAAAACGCTTCCGCACTAAAATTTTGTTTTTCCATTATTTTTTATTTCCTTTCGTTTTTAATGGTTAACATAACCAGTATAGCACACTTTTCCTTTCGTGTCAATACTATTTTGTAATAATTTATAAAACATGTATAAAATATCTTGTAAACCCCCTTGAATTATTGGAGCGAATGATTAATTTGCGGTTTTATTCCGGTTGTGTTAATATGATTATAGAGGTTAATCAGATGAGAAAAATATTGACGCAATTTTGGGCAAAAATGAGGTCACGAAATGACTGAGATTCTTGGTCTGTGGTTGCCTCTCGCGGTTGCGGCGTTGGTCCAGGTCAGTTTTGCGCTCGGCGTGTCGATGTTGACGTTGCTGTCAGGTTCGGTGCTGTCGAACAAGGAATCGGCGCATCGCCTGCGCGAATTGTCGTTTGCGTATATTTTTGGATCGTTTGCGGCGACGCTAACCGGGATTATCACGATCATGTATTGCCTGTTCCAGTTCCCTTACGCGAATCATGATCGATGGTGGTCGGTTTTGTGCGGAATTACGGTGGGGGCTGGTGCGGTGGTGATCATGTTTTATTATCGTCCGGGTAAAAAAACCGGCACGCAGTTATGGTTGCCGCGCCGTGCCGCGGAATTTTTGTGCGAACGCACGAAAAAAACCACGGAATGTTTCGAAGCATTCATTTTGGGCGTTGCATCGGTCGTTTTGGAATTATTATTTATTGCCGCACCGCTGATCATAGCGGCGAATCTGATTATCAATGTCGAATTCGAGTGGCAGCCCCTGACAATTTTCAGTTACGTCTTCGTCACGATTTTGCCGCTCGTGATACTGGCGATTTGCAACCGTCGCGGTAAAAAAATCTCAACGTTTCAACGTTGGCGCGAAAAAAACAAAAAATTCCTGCAAATTTCCGCGGGTACTTTGTTAATAATTTTGGGACTATATTTATTTGTTTACAAGGTGTGGGGGGTTTAAAATGACGCGAGTAATGGGAAAGACTGAAACAGAATACAGCAGCGAGCGATTACATCAATCGATCGCGCGCGTTGCCGCGTCCAACCGCACGCCGCTCGGTACGGCCGAACATTTTGCAAGGGAAGTCGTGAAGAAAATCGAAAACTGGATCGGGAATAAGTCGGAAATCACCGCGGCAGAACTGAGATTGCAAACCGCCGCAGTGTTGGCGGATTATGATCCGGAAACGGCGTATTTGTATGAAAATGAGGATAAACTTTTTTAAAAGGAGGGAAAAATGGGGAAATTAAAGTATGATTACAACGTGATCGTCATCGGCGGCGGCGCGGCGGGAACGGTCGCGGCGGAAGTTGTCGCTCGTGCTGGCGGGAAAGTCGCGTTGATCGAACAGGAAACTTTGGGCGGCAGCGTTCCGATGAAGAGTGACATCCCAATCGGCGCACTCATGACGGCGGCGCACGCGTTGGACGACGCGCATCGGGCAAGTGCTTTCGGTTTAAGAACCCAAACGATCGGGTGCAACTTCCCTTCCCTGCAAAATTGGAAAGATTTGGCGATTAAACGCAGCGGCGTCCAGGCAACAGCGGATCATTTGAAAACCGTCGGTGTCGAAACTTTTCATGGTCGCGCGCATTTCCTATCACCGAACGAAATTTCCATTGGACGCCGACACTTAACGGCGGAAAAGTTCGTGGTGGCGACGGGGGCAAAACCCTTGATCCCGAACGTCGCCGGTTTGGATGAAGCGGATTTTCTGACTTCTGAAACTGCAATCGATTTAATCAAACCACCCAAAACTTTACTGATCGTGGGTGCGGGTGCGACTGGCGCGCAACTCGCCGAATTCTTCTCTATTTTTGGGACAAAAGTTTATTTAGTTGACGCGAAAAAACGCATTTTGCCGCGTTTCGACGAAGAAGTTTCCGAACTATTCCAGAGTTTATTTGAGAAAGTCCGCGGTATGGAAGTTTTGACCTCGTCACGCGTCATCGGCGTACAGAAAAACGGTATTTCGACCACTGTTACCTACTTGAACGGCGAAACTGAAAATCGGATCAATGTCGAAAAAGTTTTGTTCGCGACCGGTTTGAAACCAAACACCGATTTAGGATTAGAAAACGCCGGTGTCGAATATAACCAAAACGGCGTGGTGGTCGATGAATTTTTGCAAACCTCGGCGCGGAACATTTGGGCGGCGGGCAATGTTCTCGGTCGTTTCGGCGACGCGCACACCGCCGTGTATGACGGCAAAATCGCGGCGCGCAATTTACTAAACCAAACAAAAACACCCGTGGATTACGGTACAATGCCGTGGGTGCTGCGCCTCAATCCTGAAATCGCCGTGGTCGGCGCATCAGAAGCCGACCTCATCAAAAACGCCGTAAAATATCGCTCCATCGTTGTCCAAAACTCAGTTATTGCCCGCGCCAACACCGCCAATTTCGCGGTCGGTTTCACAAAAATCCTGAAAAGTCATCGCGGCACGTTGCTTGGCGCGACCATCGTTTGCCCGGGCGCCGGCGAAATGATCAACGAACTCACTCTCGCGATCAAATGCGGCATCAATGTCGCCCACATCGCCGACACTCCCCATCCATTCGGTTCGTGGGGCGAAATCGTCCGCCTCGCGTGCGCGAAGTTGTAAAATTCACCCTTGCATTCTCATGGGGGGGGGTGCTATAATTCTTATGTATATGTTAGGTTAGTTTAGAGTAGCGGAACAGGAGGTTGAAAATGGGAAGAAGGATAAAAATATTCGCAGTGGCAATGTTGGCGGGCGTACTGGCATTTACTAGTTTAATAAACATCGCGAACGCGCTCGAAATCACCGACGTTATCGCCGACCAAGGCCCAACCGCCGGCGGTCAAAGAGTGACGATATACGGGGATTTTAAGGTGCAGGGGGAGCGGGTTGTACAGATCAGCGCGGGCGGAAGACATACCTGTGCACTGGACAATCATAACAAAATATATTGTTGGGGTATTGGTAGTACGATTGGTAACGGTGTGAATACAAATCGCGCAGTACCGATGGCGGTCAACCAAACCGGCGTGCTGAATAACAAAATTATTAAGCAAATTAGTGCGGGTCGTGATCATACTTGTGCGCTGGACTCCGATGGAAAAGCATATTGTTGGGGAAATAATTTCGACAGATATGGCGACGATTACGGCAAACTCGGTAGCGATTTCAGATCTTATTACAGTCTCGTTCCTGTTGCCGTAAGTACTGCCGACGTACTAGGTGGCAAAACACTAACCCAAATAAGTGCAGGTGGCTATCACGCCTGTGCTATTGACTCTAACGGTCGGGCTTATTGTTGGGGACGTGGTGAATACGGTCAACTTGGCAATGATTCTACTAATGGCAGTTTTGTACCCGTCGCTGTGGATACCTCTGGTATTCTAAATGGTAAGACCTTAATTCAAATAGATGCGGGCATCACTCATACTTGCGCCATCGATTCCGATGGTCAGACCTATTGTTGGGGAGGCGGCTGGTACGGTAAACTCGGTAATAATTCTACTGCAAACAGCCTCGTTCCCGTTGCTGTGGATACTGCTGGCGCGCTGAATGGCAAGACCTTAACCCAGATAAGCGTAGGTCTAACCCACACTTGCACTCTAGGTTCTAACGGTCAAGCCTATTGCTGGGGAGATAGCGGTTATGGAAAGCTCGGCAACGGTTATACAGATAGCTCTGTGCCAAAGGCAGTAAATATGACCGGTCTTTTATATAAAAAACGTCTAGTTTATATAGGTGCTGGAAATGATCACACTTGCACTCTAGGTTCTAACGGTCAAGCCTATTGTTGGGGATATGGGCTTTACGGTCGACTCGGCAACAACGCCACTTCCAATAGTGCATCGCCTGTCGCGGTGGACGTCTTTGGCGTTCTAAACGGCAAGACTTTGACTCAAATGAGCGTAGGCGGGTCTCACGCTTGTGCCATAGACACTGACGGTCGGGTTTACTGCTGGGGGGCGCAATGTGATGGTCAAGTGGGCGATAATGTTATTGACGGGTGTGGCGGCACCCCTGTTCCTGTCATGGTTCACACTGTTTCTATAGGTACCGGTTCTGTCCTTCCCGACCCATACACTCTCGATTTCACCGTGACTTTCGATGTCAATGGCGAACCCGCCGAATGCATCAATGTTGTAATCGCAAGCGATGGAAAAAGTCTAACCTGCACCACCACCGCCCATGACCCAGGGTTTGTCGACGTCACAATCAATGATGGCGTCAATATCCGAACTCTGCCGGATGGTTACGAGTATCTTGCGCCGCTGGCTAATCATTCTTCCGCTTCGCACCACATCACCCTAAATATTTACGATTCAACTTCGCTCGCCACCATAATTGAAACTTGCGACCAAATCAAAGCCGAACAAGCCCAGAATCACAGCTATACGCAAGAATCATACAATACTCTAATGGAAGAGTGCGAGGAAGGACAAAACACGCTGGATTGCTTGGAAGAAGCTTTACGAAATAATACGGACACGTCCGAATGCGCGGATCCTGGCGAAAAGAAAGATGACATCGAGGATGCTATCGACGATCTCGAAACCGCTCCCGTTAATCCCACTAACCCAAATAATCCTGTTGTTCCCACTCCTCCCATAAATCGTAACAGTCCCATATCGCCCAACACGGGTGCTAATTCGACTTGGACGATCACTTTTCTAAAGAAAACTTACGCCATCCCGATTCTCCCATTTCTCACATTATCGTTCGCTACGATTTTGGCAATTGGTCTAACTATCTATCTGATCCAGAAACGCATAAAAGAAAAGGGAATCAGCGGTATAAAAATCACCAAACCCTGGAATAAAGCTAATTACATTAAGGTTTACGAGCAAAAATTGGTCAAAAAACACCAAGATGATCCACTCACCGAAATCATCGACGTTTCACAAATCATTCGCAAGTACCGGATCAAATTTGTGTTGTGGCACAGTGTTCCCGTTGTCGCCATCGTGATTGCATTCTTTACCCTGCTATTCACCACTGCGCCGATTATGGCGGATCCCCTGTCGTCCATAACGATTGCTCCGATAAACAACGTTATCATAAATGTCGACAAGAAAAACGAAGATTTAACGCAACCAAATATTACTAAAACAGCAACCATAACCACCAATGTCGCGACGGACAACGAAACTGGCTATACATTAAATGCCAGGCTTGGCGTTAACTCCGACACCGCACACGCCACCGCAGCGGGCATAGCAACTAGCATCAATGCGGAAAGCTTAAATCACATTGAAACCGAAATTTACAAACAAAACGACGACGTTAATCCGGACATTCATAACAACGCGTTCGTTGCGACGTTGCCATCCGACATTGCGAACGGGGTATATACATTAACTATCGTATATGAAGCCATAGAAAACGAGGCTGCTCCCGTTCCCGACCCCGAACCGCTATTCACTTCTGCGTTCGATTGTGCCGATGGCTGGGGCGGATTGAATGATTACGAAAACGTGGATTATGGGCGCGTTGGTTATATGCAAGATCTCACTCCGTCGAGTTTCGCGAGTTGGCGTATCGGCGATTACGGCACGGTGACCGATAATCGTAATAACCAAGATTACGTCGTGTGCAAGTTGGGTGACGGACATATTTGGATGCTGAATAACTTGAAACTCGGATCAACGAGCGGGACAACCCCATTAACCCCCGCCGATACCAACATAACAAGTAACTGGTCGCTCCCGCAACTCGTAGTATCTGGCTATGCGTACGGTAGTAGTAGTGCACCGCGTGCTTATGGCCCGGTTTCTGGCGCTACCGACAATATCGCCGATGAAACATTCTATGGCTATTTATATAACTGGTGTGCAGCGACTGCAGGTGGAACGGCAAGTGGCGGATCGAATACCTGTACAGATAGCAGTATATACCCCGATGATGCCACTAACGATATTTGTCCCGTGAACTGGCGGTTACCAACTGGCGGATCGACAGGCGAATATACATGGTTAGGTGCTAAACTAAACAACCCCAATGCGACATCAACAGATGTGTATTATCGTGGAGACTTTATTTTCACGGGTTCGTTTCGTGGTGTTTTTTCGGGTGGTGTTAGCGGTTCGTGGTACGGCCAGGGCTCTAGTGGTTATTGGTGGTCATCATCGCACAACAGTAGTGCTTACGAAAGTGCATCGACTTTATATATCGGTTCGTCGAGTGTCTCATTTAATCTGAGTTTAATATTTCGTTCCCACGGTCATGCCGTCCGCTGCCTCCTAAAATACTAACTAAAAAAACCAACACTAAACACTCACGGCATGGCGACCGCTTGCAAATAGTGTATCACACTTATGCTTTTCTGTCAAGCGTTGCGTTTTAATTCCGCTTGTGATAAAATCTTCATATATTTATGGGGAGGGTTTAATGAAGAAGTTTATTATTGGCAACTGGAAAATGAATCTCAATGTGCATGAGTCGTCGCTGTTCGTGGCGAAACTGAACCAGGAAGTGCCGATCGAAAAGGATATTGAGGTGGCGATTGCTCCGTCGCTGTTGGCGTTGCAACCGCTGTCGCTGCAAATTGATCATAAACAGATGAAACTTTGTGCGCAGGATTGTTATTGGCGCGATTCCGGTGCGTTCACGGGCGAAATTTCGGCGACGCAGTTGCGCGGTTTGGCGCAATACGTTTTGGTCGGTCATTCGGAACGACGACATGTTTTCGATGAACGCGATCGCGACATTCGGTTCAAGGTTCAGGCGGTGTTGCGCAACGGTCTCACGCCGGTGCTATGTATCGGCGAAACGCAAATGGAGCGCAAAGACGGCGATACTGAACACGTCATCAACGATCAAATCGCCAGCGGTTTGTTGAATGTCGGCAGCGACCAAATCGGCGATGTAATTATTGCCTATGAACCAGTGTGGGCGATTGGCACGGGTGATACCGCCCAAATCTCCGACATCGAACAAGCCGTCAAAATCATTCGCGCTCAGGTTGCACACATGTTTGGCAAGGAAGCTGGCAAAAATATCGCGATACTTTATGGCGGCAGTGTTAAACTTACTAACGCCAGACCAATACTATGCGCCGAGGGTGTCGACGGCCTGTTGATCGGTGGCGCGTCGCTAATCGCACCCGAATTTTCCGGTATGGTTAAAATCGCCGGTGAAGTTATGAAGGAACAGACAGAAAAGGAGGCGAAATGACCGAACACGACGAAGTAGGACAAGCCGGACGCTCGTTCCGCGGGCAATTCATGGACGTGATGCACGAATCTTCGGACGTATTCAACGCCAATAAACCCAATCGCGCCGAGGAAAAAATGTCGCAGATAATTAATTCCAAACCAGAAGTCGAAAGCACCGCGCCCGAAACCGCTGAATCAAAAGCAAAAAGTGATTTCATAAAAGAATCCTACAAACGATCCGAAGAAAAATTCGCCAGCATTTTCATGCCAAAAGAAGAAGTAGTCGAAGAAGCCGCGCCAGAAGGCGATGATCCCGCCCCAGAAACCCCAGAATCCGCCCCTGTTGCCGAGGACGCACCCGCCGTTGAGGAAACTGTCGTCGAAGAAGCCATCGAACCGATCGAACAACCAATCGAATTGCCGGTCGAGCAACCAGTTGAACCGTCAGCAGCCCCAGTTGATCCTGAACCAGAACCCGAACCGGAACTAATCGAAACCACCGAACCGGTGGAAGTACCTGAACCGCTCCAAACGCCATTTTTAGATAATGTTGCGGTTGATAAACGACCATTAAGCACACCGACCGAATCGGGAATGGATTTCGACATCAACGAAGCATTCATTGAACCCGACGCAGAATCCGCCCCCGAACCTGCCGCCGACCCGACGCTCGACGAAACCTTGGACAGCCGCGCCGCCGCTATCCAAAACATCCAAAACGACATTTTATCGGAAACTGCGATCCTGAATGCGCCGGGTGGTGCGCCGCAACCTGCGGCTGTCGATCGTTTGAATCGCGACAATGCCGAGGGTAAACCTGGCATGAATCAAGAAGTCAACATGCGCGCCGCCATCGAAAACTCCATGACCACGCCATCGACAGAAATTCCATCGGCAAAAATCTACGAAAATGGCAAGCCGGTCGACGTCGCGGTGGTCGACGCCGAAACCGCCGCCCTGAAACCCGTCAAGAAGAAGCGTTCGGCACTAAAAACCGTCATCCTGTTGCTATTCCTTATGGCGGCAGGTTGCGCCGTCGGCGCCTGGATCTGGAGCTACCACAGGGAATGGCTATCGTGGCTCGATTCGCTAGGGTTCTAATCTGAAAAGCACCATCGTCATGCCGGGCATAATACTCATTTCGTGTTGCTAGAAGTTGTTACCCTACAAGACAGTCTTGTAGGGTATTGTAAAAACCACAACACCTCAAAACCCTAAAACGCTTGACCCATGGGGGGGGGTAGGTGATATAATGCTAGTGTTTTATAGAAAACAA
>WRGU01000018.1 GCA_009787015.1 Candidatus Saccharimonadota bacterium
ATTTCTTTAACCTCTTCACCGCTAACCTCCTTTCGTTTATTGAATTTCCCCTGGGAATATCCCTAAACGAAAAAGGACACCGCAAGGTGTCTTAAGCCAATTTACAAAAACGGGGTTTAGTCCGAACTGCTTATGCGGTGCCGATTGACGACTAAACCGCATAGTGCCCCTGCACCGTTCCTAAAATTAACTTAAGACCTTTTAATTATAACACAAAACATTAGCTCGGGAATAGGTATACTTACCGTCCCGCCTACCGCAACCCTGTTGACAATTTTGACTTGACACGGCGGCGAAAGTTTGCTATACTGTAATTACTATTAGCGAAGAAATCGCGTTCTCATGGGTATTGAAAGTTAAATTTTGTGATGAAAATGAATAGTTTGAGAAATTAATAGGCAATAAAAGGAGAAAATTATGGGTCAACGACGACTAACAGAGGTCAAAGGCGACGATTTAGAGAAGCGCCCGACCACCCGCCGAAAAACTGGCAACACCGTATTGGACGCGACAACGACGCGCCGCGGCGAGGTTTTGCGTGCGCAACGCCGCGTGAGCGAGAGTGTTAACGCACAGGCTTCGATGTTCAGTATTGACATGCCGACCAACCGATCGATTTATAATGGTTTGAAGGGCGAACAATATACACCGGAGGAAGCCAAAAAACGCGCCGTGTTCGGCAAAGGTAAAACCAAAGAGCAGCCCTGTCTCAAGGTTATCCCAGTCGGCGGGACGGAAATCGGCAAAAACACCACGGCGCTCGAATATGATGATGAAATCGTGGTGATTGATATGGGTTTCCTGTTCCCTGGCGACGATTTTCCGGGGATCAATTACATTGTGCCGGATATTACCTACCTTGAACAGAAAAAAGAGAATATTAAGGGCGTTATATTTACGCACGGACATTTGGATCACATTGGAGCGTTTCATCATCTGATTCCGAAAATTCCCGCCCCAGTTTATGCCACCAAATTCACGGTGGAAATGTTAAAGAAAAACATGGAGGAAGAGGAAAATGCCAATTTCGAACCAGATTATCATGTGTTAAATCCGGAAAATCACGATCGGGTACAGATCGGCAAGTATTTTTCGCTCGAGCTCGTGCGGGTTAATCACTCGATTCCAGATTCGGCATGCGTCGTTATTCGCACCCCCGTTGGCGTGGTGGTGAGCAGCGGCGACTGGCGTTTTACCGAGGATCCGATTGATGGCAAGAAATTCGACCTGGAACGACTGACCGAAATCGCGGCGCATGAGGGTATTCACCTCTTGATCAACGAATCGACGAGTTGTGAAGTGCCGGGTGAAAACGACACCCACGAGAGTGAAATTCGCATGAGTTTTGGTAAAGTTATGGAGAATTTTCCGAATTCGCGCGTGATTATTTCGTCATTTAGCTCGCAAATTCATCGCCTCCAGAGCGCCATCATGGAAGCCGCTGCGCACGGACGCAAAGTCGCCGTCGCCGGCACCTCGATGGTCGCTAACGTTGAAATCGCGTTGCGCACTGGCGATATGCGCATTCCGCCGAATACGCTGATGACGTTGGAAGAATTAGTGAAATTGCCCGACGGACAAATCACGATTCTCTGTACCGGCAACCAGGGTGAATTAAATGCCGTCCTCAACCGTATGGCGAGCGGCGCGCATCGTTTCATCAAAATCAAGAACAGCGATATTATTGTGTTGTCGAGTTCGCGCATTCCGGGCAACGAAGCCCATATCGCGATGATGGAGGATAACCTGATCCGCGAGGGATCGGACGTGATTGCCGCCAAAAACACCGCCTTTTACGGCATCGGCAAGATCCATTCCAGCGGTCACGGGCATCACGACGACCACGTTAAGTTTATCAGCGCTCTGAATCCGAAATTCTATTTCCCAAATCACGGCGATTTCACATTTTTGGTTCATAACGCCGAAATTGCCGAAAAAGATTGCGGCATTCCGCGCGATCATATTTTCGTGTGCGATGCTGGTGATACGGTGGAATTTTACCACGACGGTACAGCGGCGCGCACTGAACGCGTGCATGTCGGCAACGTGATGTATGATGATGCCGGCGCAATTGTGTCCGACGTCGTTTTGAAGGACCGCATTCACATGTCCACCGAAGGAATTTTCGTCGTCGTGTTGACGGTCCAGAAAAACACCGGACGACTCTTGTCCTCGCCCGACATCATTTCCCGCGGGTTCATTTACCTGCGCGACAGCGAGGAGTTGATCAATTCGATTCGTCAGTATGCCAAGCAAAAAGTCATGCACGCCTATTCAATACGTCGAGTTGACATGGAGGACCTCAAACGCGGTTTGCGTGAAGAAATTTCGCAAATTCTGTACGATCAGACCCAGCGCAACCCGATCGTCATCCCTGTTGTCAACGAAATCGGTTCGGCGAACCTCGCCGCCGGTCGACGCATACAACAACAAAACGAGCAACGTGATCGCGACTTCGCCAGCCAGGAAATTGCCCGCATCAAGGGTCAGGGATCAGCGCATTTCGCACGTCGACCCGCACCCGCCAGCGACAGCAAGCCCGCGCGACCATCCATTCGACCACGTGTTGCAACACGACCGGTGACGCGACCGAACCTGAACGCGCCAATTAAACCACTGCCGAAAAAACCCGCCCCTCCCGTTTCCCTCAAAAAACCACAAGCCGGTCCAAACCCGATGCGCATGTGGCGCGAGTTTTAGAGCCTAGCATTTAAATCTGAATTGAGGCATATTTTGCTCTCGTCCTGTCAGAAAGTTCGTTGTCATAAATAATATCACGTAAAACTTCCTTCAGGAGATCTTTTTTCATGTAATTTTGCGCAACCAGCAGCGCCAAATTTTCCGATTCTTTAATGAAAAGATCGATCGTTAGTTGGTCAAAAAAATTAATTTCTAAAAAATACGCTGAAACGGCGATACTGGAACGCTTGTTGCCATCAATAAATCCATGATTTTTGTTTATGGAAAACATTAAATGCGTGAGTTTATCAATAAATTCAGGATAATAACTTTCGTCTCTGACGAATTCGAGCGGACTCTTGATTAACTCCGCGTTATCAATTCCCATTTTTCCGCCGGATTTTTTAATAATTTCGTTATGCTTTTCGATAGCCTGGTCAAAAGTTACATAATTCGTCATTTTATTTGTCCTTTAATCGCTTAAACTCTTCAAGATTCTCGTTAATGCGTTCACGTAATTCCTTGCTCTTTTTACCTAAAAATCTCTCGTAAGCCTCTTGATTCAAGGGCGATATATATTCCGCAATACTAGTATGGTTTTTGCGACGAAATTCCGCATCAAAACTCGCCATTTTGGTACGCGCATCCTCAATCTGCGGCTTTAAAAATGGGTTCTTATCCAAACCTTCAAAGAGCTCCTCCGCCTCTTCTTTGGAAAGCTTTTTGCCGGTTTCATTAAATTTTTGTTCAACCAGTGCCGCCACCCCATTTTCGACAGACGAAATTGCGTTGAGTACTTCCGAATACATTGTGTCACGCGATTTATCCCTCTTGTCCAAATTTAGTATTTCCTTGTACTTTTGCGCGCTCTCCTTGAAAACTGCATTGTAAACCATATTATTAAACTTAGGAAACTTACCCTGGCCCATGTTCACATGATCAGTTAAGACTTGCTTAAATCGATCGTTGTAATTCTCATTCTTAAATAATGCTGGCAAGAAGTTCTCGTCGCGCTGATTAATGTACTTAGTACTCCCGCCAGCTCTCTCGTTGACGACAGAAATCGCTGTGTCGAGAATAAGTTGTCGAATTTGTTGGGCTTTTGTACTGCCTTTTAACAACATCCCGACGTTAAGAAAAGATCTAAATGTGAAAACTGTTAAGAACCGCGATTTGACTCCGAAATTAATTTCGGAGTCAGATTTCGCCCTAAGATCGGCCAGGTCTGATCCGGACAGAACTTTCATGCCATTCATCTCTAATTCTGACCTGTTATCTGAGATGGTATTTTCAATCGTTCTTATATCAACCTCATAAAAATTGGCGACTTGTCGAACAGTCAGCAGATGTTCACCCTTATATAAAATAGTGCTGATCGATAAATTTTCACGAACCTTATCGACCGCAAAATCATTATTCAGCACACTAACTCGATGCTTTTTATCCATAATTATATTATAACATTGACGAAGCGATAGACAAAACTCAATTTTATAAGTCTTTCAGAGCAAGATGAGGCATGCCAGTGGCACGTCGCAAGGGGATCTTCCGGGTAAAGCTATGTTTACGCCGCACTAGAATACGGTTACAACGTAGATCCCGACAAACGATGGTTTAATTTTTGTGTGCGCGTAGCGCATTGAATATCACCGTGACGTCGATTAGTTCCTGTAATCCCGCACCGATGACCGCTGGGATGAAACCGAATGAGGCGATGATCATGAGAACTATACAGAGTGCGATGCCGCTCCAAACGGATTGTAGCGCTACGCGGATGGTGCGGCGCGAAATTTTTCGCAATAGCGCCACACGCGACAAATCGTCCAACATAATCACCGCGTCGGCGGATTCAGAAGCAGCGGTTGAACCGCGCGCGCCCATGGCGATGCCGACGTCCGCCAACGCCAAAACCGGCGCGTCGTTGACGCCGTCACCGACCATCGCGATGTCGTGATCGCGATCAAGTTCGCGCATGATTTTGACTTTGTCTTTCGGTAATAATTCCGCGAAAACCTTGTCGACGCCGGCTTTCTTGCCGATTTTTTGCGCGATTATTTGACGATCACCGGTCAACATAACTGTTTCCCTGATTCCCAGTTGTTTTAATTCATGCAAGGTTTGTTTAGCATCGCGGCGGATTTTGTCGGCGAACGCGATGTGTCCGATGAACTGACCATTGACCGCCACGAAAATCGACGCGGCGCAATCGGCGTGCGAATCGATGGGCAGGTTTTTGATCTTGTTTTGCCGTAGGAAATCAATCCGCCCCAATACTAAACGATCACCGGCGATATTTGCAAACACGCCATCGCCGGCAATTTCGCGAATGTTTTTTGCGGCGTGTAGTTTGATCTTTTTCACGCCGGCAAATTCGATTAGTGACTTCGCTAAGATATGCGAACTGTTGATTTCAGCGCTGGCGGCGAGCGACAAGAGTTTATCCTCGCTCGCACCGTCGACCACGTCAATGTGATCGACAACTAATTCGCCTTCGGTCAGCGTGCCGGTTTTGTCGAATGCCATGACGGTCACTTTGTTCATTTTTTCCAAAACCGCGCCGTTTTTGACGATGATGCCGTGTTTTGATGCGCGACTCATGCCGGAAATCAGGGCGATCGGTGCCGCCAAAATCAGCGGACAGGGCGATGCGACGACTAAAACTTCGGCGAAACGCGCCGGATTTCCTGAAATCACCCATGCCGTCCCGGCAATAATATAGGAAATCAGCGTAAACGGCACGGCGTACCTGTCCGCCAAACGCACAAACGGCGCGGGTTGCGATTCCGCCTCGCGCACTAGGGCGATGATTTGTTCGTATTGCGAATGTTTGGCGTCCGCCGTAGCACGGATCTGCACCGCGGCGTTGCCGTTTAATGAACCCGACATGATACTGTCGCCGGTTTTTTTCTCGACTGGCAAAGATTCGCCCGTTAACGAACTTTCGTCAAATTCCGCCGCGTCGGAAACTAAAACGCTATCGACCGGCACAGTTTCGTGCGGTTTGACCAACAAAATGTCGCCGGGTTTGACGATCGAAACCTTAACATCGGAAATTTTCCCGTCCCGCACGAGATGGGCAATTTGCGGCGCGCGGTCTAATAATGCTTTTAATTCACGCTGGGCGCGGCTGCCCGCGAAATCTTCCAAGGTTTCGCCGCCGGTCAACATCACGATAATCACCAACATCGCCCAATACTGCCCCACCGCGATTGTCGCCCCGATTGCCGTGATTGCCAAAATATCCACACCGTACCGTCCCTCGCGCAAAGTCTGGATCATCTCCACCAACATCAGCAGCGCCATTACCGCGCCATAGATACTAACTAACCACTGCGCCGCCGTGTCCTGTCCGAAAACGAACGCCAAAATCAGCACCGCCGCACCAACAACCAGCGTCAACGCGAACCGCCAATAGGTTTTTATTGCTGATAAGATTTTCTTCATGCTAAAATTGTACCATGATAGATGAATTATTGAAACGCCACCGTCTCATTTCCGATCAAGTCGACGAGAAAGAACTGCGCGTGATTTTGCGCGAATTGCTCGCGGTTTTGGATTACAACGTGCTGGGCGACGTGGTGGAATTCGGTTGTTATAAAGGCACAACGAGTTTGTTTTTAGCGCGAGTATTAGAGTCATTGCGAGGAGAACATAGTTCGACGAAGCAATCTCACGGCACATCACAAAGCAGATTGCTTCGCTCCGCTCGCAATGACGAAGAAAATGAAGGGCTCGCCGTTTCAGAACGGTTCGCGTCGCTCTTCCTTTACGATTCTTTCGCCGGCTTGCCCGAAAAAACGGCGTTGGATAATTCGCGCGTTGGTGAACAATTTGTGGCGGGCGAGTTATTGGCGACGAAATCGGAACTATTAAAAAACTTTCGACGGGAAAATCTACCGATGCCGATTATCAAAAAATCTTGGTTTTGTGATTTGACCGCCGCGGATGTTCCGCACGAAATCTGTTTCGCTTTTTTCGATGGTGATTTTTATGAATCGATCCGCGACAGTTTCCGTGTCTGCAACCCATATTTTTCACCCGGCGCCACCATAGTTATCGACGATTACCAAAACGAAGCTCTGCCCGGTGCGAGCAAAGCCGCCGACGAATGGCTGCGCCAAAATTCCACCCGCATCAAAAGTTTCCGCGTCGAACGATCACTGGGAATTATTAAAATCAGCTGAAATCACTCGTGAATATTTTGTTGTTTCAACCCGATTTTATCGAGTATCGGCAATAGTTGAATCGTGAGTTCCTCGTGCGGAACGTCCAAAACCTCAGGCAAATGAACGGTGATAGCGACATCAATGGCGGAGGCGGATTTCAAAAACGGGCGGATGATTTCGTAAACACGACGACGAATGCGATTGCGTTTCGCGGCGGATTTATAGACTTTTTTACTGACCACCACCGCAATGCGCGGATGCGAACGATGCGGATTTTCGATATATTTAACACTAAACAATTTGCTATGCTCGCTCGCGCCATTTTGAAAAACGTATTTTAGGCTGGCATGTCCATGAAATCGGTATTTTTGCGCAATCATGGGAATATTTTAGCACACTTGTCATTGTCGGGCTCGTCCCGTTACTTGTCATTCCCGCGCCTCGAACGCAGTTCGAGGGTGAGCGTAGCAAACGTAACGCTGGGAATCTATATACTTTGTATATACAATGTATATACACGAAACAGAGGTAATTCTGAAAAATGTTTTTTCGTAAGTAATGGATTCCGCAACAAGTGCGGAATGACGAGGGGGGGTGCGGAATGACAACAGGTGCTTTTCCCCATAAAAGGGTGACACCCTTTTTCCGACACCCTTTTTCCGATCGTCATCCTGCGCGAAGTCGCAGGATCCAGGTGTGTTTTTCTGGATTCTGCGATTACTACGTAACGCAGAATGACGAATGGGGGTTAGTATTTCAGGATGCAGCGAACCGTGAAACCACGGTAGCGAGTTTCAAAATAGTGTCCGCCTGGAGCAACAGATGACGAATTGACATACAAATTGAGTGCGTTGGCTGATGAGCCGGGAGCGTGCGATGACGACCACCAGAAACCCCATGAACCCTGCCCAAGCCATGCCGGTCCGGCATGGCGTACATCGGCAGAAAATACACCTCGAAATGGTCCGGTGAATTGCCAGTTTTCGTAGTAGCCAGACTCACCGATAGTAGACGGTGATGATGCAGACGGATTTTTCATTTTAGCGTTTAGCCACGCGAATTCTCCCGTTGATCCGCCGATTGGAAGTCGCCAGTTCGCGGGACAAATATCGCCTGTAGCATCGTCTGGCTCTACATTACCCGCCGGCCTTTCATCGTAGGCTGGGCAGGTATTTGATCCACCGCTTGCCGTTCCGCCCGCGGTTGCCGCGCACCAGTTATAGTAATAGCCATAAAACGTATCGTCGGCAATATTATTTGTTGCGCTAGGTGCTGTGTCGTAAGCATAAGGGATATCAAAAGCAACGGGCGTCTGTGCACCTCTTACTTGCGGTAGCGTCCAATTACTAGCGATGTTTGTATTCGCCGGGGTTAATGGTGTCGTTCCAGTTGTCGACCCAAGTTTCAAATTATTCAACATCCACACATGTCCATCTTGGAGCTTGCATACTACGTAATCTTGTTTATTCCGAATGTCGGTCGCTGTTCCGTAGTCTCCTATAGCCCAACCGGCAGTATTAGTTGAGTTTAAGTTTTGCATATAACCAACACGTCCATGGTCTATGCCATTAGGACCAGCCACACAAGCAAAAGGTGATGGAGCAAACGGGATTTCGTTGTCTTCGGTTTCATACACAATTGTTAATCCATATGTGCCAACCAGAGTGCTCGCGGGTATGTTTACTGCCAGCGTGTGGTTTTTAGTGTCTGGGCTGGTGTCGTCATCGCTGCTGTATATTCTTACCGCCGTCGTGGTTAAATTCTCCATATTCAACTCTGCGGTGATCCCTGCCACCAATGCGTCGTATGTGTCCTGATCAGTATTGAGTTTTGCGGATAGTGTATACCCCGCTTCATTCTCAGTGGTGATGATGGTTGTTATTGTGGCAGTTTTTTCAATCGGATCCGCATTTTCGTTCTTCTTATCCACATTGACGATGACGTTACTGATCGTTGCAATACTCGTTGGTTCATCATTCGTATTTACTATTGGTTCCGCTCCAGTATGAGCGAGAGTGAAGACGAGTATGCCGAATACAGCTACTATGCTTAGTGTGGAGATAGATTGGTAGAGTATGCTTTCTTTGCCGTATTTTTCGTTGCGATTACGACTCGTGTTACTATTACGATTTGAGCGTTTGTACTTAATTAACAAACATACGCCCGTTATAGTGGCGATTGTAGCAATAGCGAGCAAAACAAACGGAACAGTCGGGATCGTAATGGTTTTACCAAATATGTTGATAGTAAACGTTCCAGTATTCGGCGCAGTTGGAATGTCGCGATTGATGGGCGGACTTGGATCAGGGTCTGTTGGGACTATTTCGAGTTCTTCTATAGCGTCCTCGATGTCACCAATTTCTTCGTCGGGATCATTACACTCGGACGCATCGCTTGCTTGTGCCAAGCAATCTAATGTTTCTTGTCCTGCTTCGCACTTTTCCATTAGGTTTTCGTAGGATTCTTGGGTATAAATGTGGTTTTGTTGTTGATCGGCTTTTATTTCATCACAGGCTTCCATGATTGTTGTTAGTGATGTTGAGTCGAATACGTTGATTTTGATTTGATGGGAGGTGGTGGCATAAGCGGGAGTTGTTGAAAACAATATTGCTATTGTCATTGCAAGAGTCTTGGCTCGAAGCAATCTTGTGCTGAATTTGTGGGTAGATTGCTTCGTCGGCTTTGCCGACTCGCAATGACGG
>WRGU01000019.1 GCA_009787015.1 Candidatus Saccharimonadota bacterium
TTCCTCACCCCCTATGTCATCAAAACCCAAGGCGGCGGCGGAGCGGCGAATTGGGTGACGGTCAGTGAGAAAAGTTTGCCGGTGAGGTTATAGGCTTGCACTACGCTCAAATTTATGATAAACTATATTCATAGTAAAATTCTAACTGTTTTTAGGAGTGAAAAAAATGAGTGATTTAGTTAAATCAGTTTCCGACGCACAGAAGAAAGCGCAAGTTGTCGATGTCCGCACCGGCGACACTGTGCGCGTGTATCAGAAAATTAAGGAAGGCAACAAAACCCGCATCCAGATGTTCGAGGGTGTTGTGATCCGTACCGATCGCAAGGATTCATTGAATAGCCGCATCACCGTCCGCAAAATTACCTCGGGCGTCGGCGTCGAAAAGTCGTATCTGTTGCATTCACCATTGGTCGAAAAAGTCGAAGTCGTCAAACGCGGTAAAGTTCGCCGCAAATATCTGACCTTCCTGCGCGAACGCGCGGGCAAGTCGGCGCGCCTCACCGGCAAAGATTTCGACAAATCAATCAACGATGTTCATGACGCCGCCGCAGAAGCCGAAGAAATCAGAATCAAAGAAGAAGCCCGCCTCGCCGCCGAAGAAAAAGCCGCCGCTAAAGCCGCGGAAGAAGCCGAACTCGCCGCCAAGCAAGCCGAGGTTGAAGCCGCTCACGCCGCAAATAAATAAGATTGTCATCGCGAAGAGGGCGCAGCCCGACGCGGCAATCTAACCGCCAGCCAAAGGATGTTTTATTGTAAATCCAAGATATTGTAAAAACTACAACATATTTTTACAACTTTACTATTGCGCTAACGTTTGCGATATGCTATGATACTTTTGAGCAAAAGTTCAAACATAAAAAATCAAAATTGTGCGAAGTTTTGCTTTATCTCCACCACACACCTCTATATAAAGCGTCACCTCTGTGGCGCTTTCTTGATTTCGTGCAATTTTTACCGTCCCAGAACTCTCACGATAAATTCCGACTTCAACCTCTTGTAGTCGCGCCGATTGGCGTTCGTCGCATCATGCAATTCATATTTCAATTTTTCATATTCATCACGCAATTTTTCATCCGCGCGCAACATATCGCGAAATTTCAGCGCGTCAAGTTCCTCGCGCGTACCCGCCACTAAAATATGCACGTGATAATCACCGCGCGTGCTGTCATGTTCGCGCGATGCCAAAAAAGTTCGATCGGGCGGATAAATCGTATCGAAATCATAAAAATATCCATTTCGCACCAAAATTTCCGCGAACTTTTCCATTTCGGCGCGGGTCTGCGCCACAATTATCATGTCAATAATACCTTTGCCATCGAGCCCCGGCACGGACGTCGAACCGATATGCTCGATCCGCGCATTCGGATTTAGGAGTTTTAACAATCGCGTTTTTTCCTTCTCGAACGCCTTTTTCTGACCCTCGTAATCCGATTTGTATAGTTTTAGCGCCCGCATTTATTTAACCTTTCCGCGAATTTTCGGCGCGCCATTTGGCAATTTCGGCATGATTTCCGTTCAACAAAACTTCCGGCACATTCATTCCGCGAAATTCCGCCGGTCGCGTATATTGCGGAAATTCCAAAGTTTCACCATCCGAAAAGCTCTCAATTTCCGCAGATTTTTCACCGCCCAACACGTCAGGCAATAACCGCACCACCGAATCCACGATCGCCATCGCCGGAATTTCACCCCCCGTCATCACAAACTTTCCGAGCGAAATTTCCTGATCCACCACCGACAAAATGCGCTCGTCAACCCCCTCGTAATGACCGCAAATAATAATTAGTCCGCGTTCATCGTCCGCCGCCGCACGCGCCATCTCCTGACGCCAAATTTCACCGCGCGCCGAGGTCAACATCACCACCGCCGATTCGTCGCGTTTTTTCGCAAACTCGACCGCGTTCATGAGCGGTTCAATCATCAGCAACATCCCGTCGCCGCCGCCGTACGGCGTGTCATCCACCCGCCGCCGCACCCCCAAACCAAACCCCCGCAAATCAATGACCTCGAATTTCGCCGCACCGATATTTTGCGCTTTCCACATCATCGACGACCCGAGCGCACCATCGAACATCTCGGGGAACAATGTGACAATTTGTATC
Organism: Candidatus Saccharimonadota bacterium; assembly: GCA_009787015.1. Classification (GTDB taxonomy): domain Bacteria; phylum Patescibacteriota; class Saccharimonadia; order Saccharimonadales; family Saccharimonadaceae; genus WRGU01. The sequence continues at coordinate 2,103 of WRGU01000019.1, forward strand.
AACTTCATTTCATTATTCTATCACATTTCCGCCGATTTTTCCATATGAGGTTGCATTCACATCTGTTATTTGATACAATATTCTTCTGAAAGGAGGATTCTATGAAGTTTGAAAACACAGGATTCAACACCTCGGATGGGGTTTATAATGGATTGAGCGCAGAGCACCAGCAGCGCTTACTGGATCGCGACGCTCTGGCGACGCGCTGTTTATACTATGTCAGTCCCGATTGCGCCAAATACTGTCCCAACAAGAATAACCCCAACTATACCTGCCCAGCCAACAAACTCCAACTCGACATCGCCGCCGCAGAGGGCGGTATGGGCATGAGAGACAGCCTAGCTAGCAACGACGACATCAATACCTTGCGATCACAACACCCTATCAAAGCACTCGGCATCAGGGCGATCAATGCACTTCATCGCGGCGCGATAGATTCCTATCACGGCAGATAATCGGAAACCACCGCGGCGGCTTTTCGCGCCTAAACTGCTCCAACCAAAAAACCACCCTCGTGGTGGTGGCTTTCTGGCACTCATAAATCTCTCGCAAATTCATGTGTAGTTCTCGCAATATTTTAGAACTGCAACTATTATATATCAAAGTCGTCCAAATCCGCAAGCTCTGCGCGGGTCTTTTTTGCAAGATCGCTCTCGTTTTCCACAGTTTCAGTGTCGACTTTTTCCACAATGTTGTCATTAGCGTCATTTTCTGGCGTAGTTTTGACTTCTTCGACCGCACTTTTCGTCGTTTCATCCACATCTTCCGCGTCAGTATCGACGATTTTCAAATTGTAATGACTATTATTTTTCGTCCCCAATGCTCGCAATAATGCGCGTAACGACTGCGCCGTCGCACCATGTTTGCCGATCACGCGCCCCAAATCCGCCGGCGCCACAATCAACTTTAATAACGTACCGCGATCATCAACGACATGCTCGACCTTAACAGCGTCGGGGTTGTCAACCAACTGTTTCACAACATATTCAATAAACTGTTGCTCTATCATCTGTCACTCCTCCTTAAATTTACCTATACATTTTAACAAGAATTTCGTTGCAACGCAAATTATACTACAATATTAAGGCAGAGGAGGGCAAATGGCACTAACAAATGATGATTTTTATAACCGTCACGAATTAAGTTCTATCAAAAAAGGACTGGCGAGCCTGCGCGACGAACTAAAAAAATACGCCAAGAAAACTAAAAGGTTAGAACTACGCGTCAAAGACCTAGAAATGAGAGTAGCGTGAGTATTAATCGATAAGATTCTATCGGTAAACACTACTAAAAAAGCCAGGCAACAACCTGACTTTTTAAATAACTTACTAACTATTCAGTCGGTGTTTCTTCGGCTTTTGCTTCCTCAACCGGCTCTGCGGCTTCAGCGACCGCCGGTTCGACTGTTTCAGTTTCTACGACCGGCGCTTCTTCCACGACCGCTTCAACAACCTTTTCTTCTTTCGGTTGATTTTTGCGCAGTTTTTCCGGATTGCGGATGGCGCGTTTTTTGTCCGTTGGGGCAGTTTTAACCCATTTCGGCAATTTGATTTTCGCATCAACCAATAATTTCACCACGCGCGTGGTTGGTTGTGCGCCGTTGGACAAATATTTTTCGACAGCTTCCTTATCAAAATTGACAATTTTAGTGTGCGGATCATACGATCCGACATATTCTACCACGCGACCCGATGATGGGTGGCGATTGGCTTCTTGAACTGCGACGCGGTAAATGGCGTGCGCTTTGCGACCGATGCGATTCAAACGAATAGCAAGCATTTTACTCCTTATATTAAAATTATTAGACGGTTACCGAACATTATAGCATACATTCAAAATTTCGCAACTATTTTATCGTCATTTTTTAGTGCTTTTAATCTTCCGCGCCAACAACAATCCGACGCGCAACATATGATCCAACATCTGTAAATCCAACACTTTCTGGTTTGCCGCATAAACCAAAATTTTATCATCCACAATTTCGATATCAAAGAGTGAAAAATTCTCAATAAAAGTTTTCTGCATTTCCTGCGTAAAAATTTTACGAATAGTTTGAATCGCGTACGGGCGAGAATGCAACGCAAAAACTTTGGAAAACTTATCATTCGGCGAAAAATTTTGCCAAGGAATTTCCGGCAACCGGAGCATCGACATCAAAAGATCCCCAAACGCCGTCCGGCGATCGCGCGCATCAATGAAAATATGGGGCAGATCCGTGTCTTTAATCGCGACCTGTAAAATCGTCCACCGACAATTCCGCCACTTATCATAAGCAACCTCGACCTTGCGCGAACGTTGCAAGAAGGCGATTTCAAAACCATCGACGCTGCCCACCGTGTAATTTTCGTCGCGCATGTTGGGGGCTACCGTTAACCCGCGTATCATCTTGTAATCAGTATCAATTCTCGGATCAACCGACCCAAAATAAACTAGATTATATTCGTTCGCGATTTTGCCAAACACGCGGCGATCGCGCCGACTCGGGGCGAATCTCATTTTTCACCCTCCGCACCGCCGAAATCCAAACAAGTATTGATAAATTCCGCATGCGACCACGCCAATGGCGCCGCCGACAACATTTTGCCAGTATTCGGATCGATCTGTTCCGGCAAAATATTCGTTTGCCGCATCTGCCAATTCGCCCAATCCAACACAATTTTCGCGAAATCCCGATCACCCTCCAACCCGCGCAAAATCTGATACTGCGCCAACCAAAAACTCGTGATGAACCACGGATTTTCGTAACCATTATAATCATCGTGCTCGAACCGCGGGGCGGCAACCTTGTGAATATTCACACCAAACCGTGCCATGTACGTGTTAAACGCCCGCGAAATTTTCGCGGAATCAAACAAATCGAACGCCCACGCACCATAAAATGACGCCAGATCAATCGTATCATCATAATCAATCCGACCGTCCGCGAAACGTCGAAAACCCCGACGAAAGTAATCCCGGTCATGATTCCATAACTTGTTCGCATTTTCGCGAATACCCGCCGCCACTCTGCGCCATTTTTTCTCGCTGTCCGATTCACGAAACAATTGCGCCAGATCCGCCGCCGCATTCAACGCACCAAATGTTGCCCCCGTCGTGTACGTCGTCGTTTCAAAACGCACCTCCCACAATTCGTACGACGCTTTCGGCAATTTCGTTTCCGGATCAATAAATTCCGCCAAGAAATTCGCCATCGGCCGCGCCAAAGTATCATACAAATCATACCAATCCTCTAAATTATCCCCATTTTTCGACGCCACTTGCACCGCTTTTGCAAACAAAAACAGCACCGTGGCGGTTTCGTCGGACTGGATCGGCGGCACGACCTCGCCATCATGCAACCACGCGTGCGAATTCGGACCAATCGACGCATCAGGACGATACATCTGCCAAAAATAACCGTCCTCCGATAAAACATCGCGCGCGAACCGGAAAAACTGTTTGACCTCATCATAATAACCGAGTCGCAAAAACGCCCACATCGCATAGGACGCATCGCGCGGCCAACAATCCACATACGCATCGCGCGTATACCGTAACATTTCCGTATCCAAACTCGCCATAATTGCCCCGCGCCGATCCATCATTGATTTCAGGATTAACAGGGAAGAAATAAAGCTATCGTGATATTCGGGCGCAACATTCGCCTCGGCAATCTGCTTGGCGGGCCACAACCACTTATCCCAATGTCGATCAGTTTTAAGCAACCGCTCCGTCAAAGTTTCACCACGAAACTTATTAAAAACTTTCACAACTTCCTTCATCGATTTTCCCGCCGCCAAATAATAATGCACCCGCGCCGAATCGTGCGCCATGAGTTCCAAATCGAACTGCAAAATCGAATCAGCCTGCACCCGTTCCACCGGATTTTCCGATAAATATCCGTCCTCTGCATCGCGCCACACGCCCTCGCGTTTTTCATCACCGAAATCACCGAACGTCCCAATCGAAAAACTATTGAACGGACTCCCACTTCGCGGATTTTCACCACTGACCAGAAAAACCCGCTTGCCCTTGTAATGTAAAATCGCGGGGAAATCGAGGTCGCTCATCGCATTTGCCGGCAAATATTGCGCCGTATCGTGACCATCGGTCGCTTCGGAAATAATAAATGCCTGATGAATAAATAATTTCAGGTTGCGCGCCGTGTCCGACAAATTTATGACGTGAATATTCCGCGCGAACACATTCAAATCCGCATCCACAAAATCCTGAAAACTCACCGCGACACCCAACGCGTCATTTTTCACCGTCGTCCACCCAACCATACTCGCGGGCAAATAACGCTGTTCGACCGACCAAGTCCCATCGTCCAACCAATGAATCGCCCCATCGACGAACAACCCGACCTTGTGGCGATTCGCCCGTTGCGAAGTGTGATTTTCCAAGCCCACATACGGATAATATAGATCATGCACCAACCCGACCGTATTCAATCCCACCGCCATCTCGCCATTGCTCAAAATTATCGGCCGCGCCATATCAAATTTCCCACCATTTAATCATACTAAAATTATAACTGTTTAGGCTCAGGAATGCAAGACTATAGATTATAGTACGCTACCACTGTCATTTCGAGCAAAGCGAAGCGGAGCCGAGAAATCTTTTATATTACGACAAGATCCCTCGATCATGCTCGATATAACATCGTTTATGATATAATGTATGTATGTGTATATTCTTTTGGAAAAAATCGAAGCAAAATGGGACAGATAATGGGACAGTCCGACCTCTGTTAAAGCGACATAAAAATAGGACAGATAATGGGACAGAAATCATACCGTTAAACGACACCGAAATCGCGGTATTGCGTGAAATTTCAAAAAATCCTTACATAAAATCAATCGAAATCGCAAAAAAGACCAACCACGCACGAAGCACCGTGTCGCGCGCCATTAAGGAACTCAAAGCGCGCGGTTTCATTCAGCGTAGAGGCAGCGACATCAAAGGCTACTGGAAAATCAGCGAGCAGAGATAAAGTTTACTGCTTTTTCTGGATCTCATCCAACCGATGGCGCACGTCGCGCAGGGCGTTCATATAGTACAAAAAGGCGTCGTAGGGGGAGGAGTAGGGCGAGAAATAGGCATGAACGTCGCCGTCGTTCCAATATTTAGTGGACATATAGTAGGGGTGGTCGGAGGTGGTCAGTCGCCGCCAATCGCCGATGAGATTGATGTCGCGGGTTGCCATGATGGCGGGTTCGAGGCTGTAAATATAGTGTTGCGATTCCTGTTGCATGCGGTTGCCAAGCCATGCCGAGAGATCGCGTTCGGTGTCCGCCCAGGTTGTGGTGTGCGGCACGTCGATTTGGTCGTGCGCGTCGAACGCGTCGGCGGCTTCGCTGACCGTCATGAAAGTGTGTTCGGGTCGTTTCAGCCATTCGTGAGGCAATTGTTTTAGGAAATCAAAGATTCCGGTGTCCGCCCATTGGTGTTCGCCAAAAGTTTCATAGTCCATGAACAAGTTGACGAGCGGCGCGTCGTCGGCATCCAACCATGAAGCATATTTTTCCATCGTTAACGGCCATTCGCTCCAACCGCGGTTACTAAAACGAAACGCCATGTCGTCGGATAGTTTGTAATTTTTGAGCAGCAGTTTCGTTTTGTGCGCGCCGAACGGTTGATAGACGAAATTCGGCGAGCGCCAACCAAGGACTTTGTCCCAACCTTCCGCCAGAACTGCCTTGTAACCGTGCGAATCCGCCCAATGACCGAGGTCGTTGTTGTACGCGAGTTCGGTGTTGCGGAACGACATCGGCCGCACGCCGAAAACTTCAAAGATTTTGCGGGCGTGCATGTCGACTTGGCGGTTGAATTCGTTGCGGTTATAGAAAAACGCCAGCGAGTGATAATAAGTTTCGCCCACGATTTCCACGCGACCCGTCCGAACCAGGGCACGGAAGGATTCCAAAAGTTCCGGCAGGTACTGTTCACATTGTTCGATGAACGTGCCGGTGATCGAGAGAGATAATTTGAATTCAGGGTGTTTCTGTAACATTTCGAGAAGCACCGCGTTGGTCGGGAAATAGGATTTTTCGGCGACTTTGCGCAGGATTCGGGCGTTGTTTGCGCCAGAATGATGATTGATTTCGTGCCAATAATTGTGATCCGCACCGGTGTCGAACGCCGAATAATGCCGGACGCGCCAGGGTTGGTGGACGTGCAGGTACAATTGTATCGCCTTAGGCATAGCAAATCTCCATGTTTAAGCGCGAGGGGGATTTTTCGTCGACGAAAGCAACTTTGCCGTATTCGCGCAGTAGTTTTTCCGCCACGTCGTGCCAGCTGAATTTCATGTATTCGCGGGCAACGTTGTCCGAGAGTTCGCTGCGCAGTGCTGGCGACAGGGAAACGTTGACGATTTCGTCCGCGAGTTTGCGCGTGTCCCAATAATCGAAACGCATGACGTTGTTCAGGACTTCGCCCGCGCCGGAGGTTTTGGAAATCAGGAGGGCGTTGTCGTAATGCGCCGCCTCGAGTGCCGTGATGCCGAAGGGTTCGGAAACACTGCTCATAACGAAAATGTCGGCGACTTCGTAAAGTTCGCGCCAACGTGCGCCGCGGACGAATCCGGTGAAAATCACGCGATCGGAGATTCCGAAATCTGCCGCTCGTTCGATCAGTTGATTGCGTTGTTCGCCGTCGCCACCGAGCAAAAAGAGAATTTTTGGATTGCGGGACAATGCCAATGCCGCCGCCTCGAGCATGTACATCAGACCTTTTTGGATCGTGAGGCGCGTGCCGCCGCTGGTGACGACCGTCCAACCTTGCTTTTTGAGTTCCTTAGCATAAACATAGTTGTTGGTTTCGACCGTGGTGCGGGCGAGTTCCTCGACGTCGAGGGAGTTGTGGATAACTTCGACTTTGTCCGCCGGAATGTGATACTCGCGCACGATGATATCTTTCGTGATTTGGGAAACGGCGATGATGCGATCCGCCATCTGTAATCCGTAATATTCGATTTCATGGATCAGGGGATTGCCGTATTGACCGCCCGCGCGATCGAATTCGGTGGCGTGAACGTGGACGATGAGAGGTGCGCCGGTCGCGATTTTGGCTCGCTGACCCGCTTCCATGGTCAACCAATCGTGAACGTGGATCACGTGCGGTTTGATTTTGCGGCGACGGACTAACTTGTCGACATAGGCGGCATATTTTTTGGTCGCCTCGACGAAACCTTGACCATAAGAAACGGCGTGTTCGCATTCGCGTGAACCGTCGCACAAAACACAGCAACCGGAATACGCTCCCATCGAAATATACTGACCATTTTCGTCGATCATCGGCGCGAGGTCGGTAGCGTGCAAAATATCCATAAATTTTTCAGCGACAGGATGTTTTGCGCGATAGGGTAGCACGAAGTCAATTTTTGCGCCGCGCCGCGCCAGAGCTTTCGCCATGTTCAAGCAAGCAACGCCAAGACCGCCGCTATTGTATGGCGGAAGTTCCCAGCCTAGCATTAAAACTTTCATACGCAAATTAACCTGCCCATTCTGATCATCACATACATTTTAGCGCAAGCGCGTTACATTCGCAAGTCTACAAATTATGCGAAAATATGTTGTTAAATTGTGACGATTTTTTTCAGTTATGTGTTATAATTTTTTGTATACGGGCGTAGCTCAGCTGGCCAGAGTGGCGGTCTCCAAAACCGTAGGTCGCAGGTTCGAATCCTGCCGCCCGTGCCATAATCAGACGTCACATATACTGTCAGTCAGTATCCGAAAAGACCCTCGTATAGGTGGTCTTTTTGGTTTTCGGGGGCAGGCGGCGGGGCGGATTCAGGGGCTTCAGCGCGCCCGTTGCTCTGCCAGACCCGCAGCGCAGGGGATTACTGCTGAACGAACCGAAACCGATTGCACCCACTCCGAGGGCAACTGTTGAACGAACCGAGCGCCGATGCACCCACAAGAAAGCAACTACTGAACGAACCGATTGAACCTGCACCCAGCTACTGAATTAACCTAAACTGAACAGGCTGCCTTCCG
>WRGU01000020.1 GCA_009787015.1 Candidatus Saccharimonadota bacterium
CCCTGTACAAACGTCCATATTGCGGCGAACGGAGAAAGCCTGACCTGTACAACTACCTCCCATAGCCCGGGGGTGGTAGATGTTCGAATCAGTGATGGTACTAACACGCAAACGCTAGTAAATGGTTATGAATACGTTGCTCCCTCTACTTCTACTTCCAACCAAGTCAAGATCAATGTCTATGATTCATCCGGTTTGGATACCATCCTCACCACCTGCGACAGAATTAAGGCCGAACAGCAGCAAAACCATGCCTATACACAGGAATCATACGAAAGACTAATGGAAGAATGCGAGGAAGGACAGAATACCCTTGATTGTTTAGAAACAGCATTACGAAACAACACCGACGCGTCCGAGTGTAATAGCCCCGACGAAGAGGAAGAAGACATCGAGGACGCCATAGAGGAGCTTGAGTTGGATCCTGATCCCGATCCTGACCCTGACCCCGATCCAGATTGTATCGCAAATCCTCATGCCCAGGGTTGTCCAGATCCAGATCCTGATCCAACCGATCCGGACCTGAACCCCGACCCCAATCCAGATCCAAGGCCCATCGTCCCCACTCCCGCCATCATCAACAAACCAACACCACCAAATACCGGTACGTGGTCCATTAAGTTATTTAATATAACTTACCAGTTACCAATATTGCCTTTCATTATGCTTTCCTTTGCTACATTGCTAACTATCGGTTTAGTTATTTACTTAATACAAAGACGCATTATAGAGAAAGGTATCGGTGGAGTAAGGATTAAGAATCCTTGGAATAAGGATAGTTACGAAAGAATCTATGAAAGCAAACTAGTACAGAAGCACCAGGACGATCCACTGACCGAAATAATTGACGTATCCCAAATTGTACGTAAATACCGCATCAAGTTCATACTATGGCATAGCATTCCTGTAGCCGCCATAATCCTCGCGTTCTTTACTCTACTAATTACCACTGCTCCCATCAAAGCCGACCCTCCATCATCAATAACCATTCAACCAGTAGACAATGTAGTAATAAACATAGATAAAAAGTACGAAAGCACTGATCCCATTGAAAAAACTGCCACCGTTACCACGAATGTTGCCACCCCCGCAAGGTTCGGTTACGCATTGACCGCCAAATTGGACGGCGACATTAGCACTACCACTGCTACCACCGCCGGTATAACGACCAACATCAACACCGAAAACCTAACCACCGCCGAAACCGAAATCTACGCCGACAATTCTGGTAACAGCCCGAGCATTAACGACAATGATTTAACCGTAACCGTCCCGTCGGATATCGCGAATGGAACATACACGTTGACCATCGCATACAAGGCGACGGCGAGCGAAATCGCGGTTGTCCCGGAGCCTGAACCGTTCGTGGCGTCGCCGTTTGCCTGCGTAGCCGACCCAGATAACGGCATCGATCACGGTCACATAGGTGCAATGCAAAACGTCACCTCTGCCAACACTGCGAGTTGGAATGTTGGGGATTATGCTACAGTAACTGATATTCGTAATAACCAGGATTACGTCGTATGCAAAATGCATGATGGGCATGTATGGATGTTAAATAACCTCAAACTCGGCTCCACCACCTCCACAACCCCTCTAACCCCCGCCAACACCAACATCACCAGTAACTGGACTCTACCGCAACTTGTAACATCGGGGCACTCTTATACTGCCCCATATGCCTACGGACCCGTCCCCGGATCAACCGACAACATCGCCAACGAGACCTTTTATGGCTACCTCTATAACTGGTGCGCCGCAACCGCGGGAGGAACTGCGAGCGGAGGAGCGGATACCTGTACGTCGGAAACTACTAGAGCCTCGGATGCCACAGGCGACATCTGTCCCGCTAACTGGCGTCTGCCAACCGGCGGAAACACTGGTGAATTTGCATGGTTAAATGCAAAGATGAATAACCCAAACGCCTCGTCGCCATCTAATAGCGACTACCATGTCAACTGGCTGTTCACGGGTTCTTGGCGAGGTGTTTTTGCCGGCTCCGGATACAATTCGCTCAACGGTCAGGGGTCGTACGGTTACTGGTGGTCGTCGTCGCGCTACGCTAGCTACTTTCCCGACTACGCATACACCTTACAACTGAGGTCGACCCCATATGTCTATCCGAGCGACGGTAACGGCCGCGACTCAGGCGAGCTAGTCCGTTGCCTCCTAAAATACTAACCTAGACCCTGAAATAAATTCAGGGTGACAAGAAGTCTTCAGGGTGTCACCCTTGAAAAAAGGGTGTCACCCTTTTATGAGGAAAAGTAGATAATGTCATCCCGAGCGAAGCCGAGTGGTCTCAATCACTAGTCTGACAAGAGATCTCTCGGTTTCGCTGCGCTACACTCGAGATGACAAAAGAAGACAACACCAAACAATCCCATGACCATACGATCACGGGAACAGTGTATCACACTTATGGTTTTTTGTCAAGCAAGATTTATTAAACCCCTTGCAAAACTTTCAAAAATTTGTTAGAATAGCAGGGTTATTAACCTCCGGCGCGGATAGGCAAACGTGCGCCGGTTTAATCCAAAGGAGGAAAATGCCTGAAAAAACTAATATTAACGAGTACGAGTTGGTCGTCATGTTCCGTCCGGAATTAGAGGCGAAAATGGACGCACCGCTCGCGGTGGTCGCGAAATTGATCGCCGATAACGGCGGCAAGATCACCGCTGAGGACGATTGGGGTCGTCGTGAATTAGCGTACAAAATTGCGGGTGAAACACACGCGATTTACCGCGTTTACACGCTCGAACTGCCGTCCAGTGCACCGGCGAAAGTCGACGGCGTGCTGAATATCACCGATGGTGTGATTCGTCATTTGTTGACGCGGGTCGATCCAAAGGTCAAGGCAGTGCTCGCCGAGGAAGCGGAACGACGCGCGGCGCGCAAGGAAGCTGAAGAAGAAGAAAAATCAGAAAAAACTGAAGACGAAGAATAATTTTAACGTCGCCGCAGGGTGACAAAAGGAGGAAGGGTATATGGCATTTAACAAAGTAGTGTTGCTCGGAAATTTAACGCGTGATCCGGAAACGCGGTCAACCACGTCCGGTGCGAGTGTGACCAGTATTTCCATCGCAGTCAGTCGCAGTTATGTCGACAAAAACGGCGAGCGCAAGGAAGAAACCAGTTTCATCGAGTGCGACGCTTGGGGCAAACAGGGCGAAACTGTCGCCAAGTATTTCAGCAAGGGTCGCCAGATTTTGGTCAGCGGTCGTTTGCGCCAGGACAGTTGGGAAGACAAGGAAACTGGCAAAAAGCGTAGCGCAATTCGTGTCGTCATCGAGGAATTCAGTTTCGTCAACGACGGCAAGGGTGCAGGCGCATCGGGCGGCGGATCATCGGTTTCTCGAGATTCGTCAGCGGTCGATAACAGCCCAGTTGCGGATGTTGATGAACCAATCGATTTATCGGATATTCCGTTTTAATTTCTTAATAACCTAATAATTTAAGAGGAGAATTTTATATGGCAAAAAAAGTTAAGAAAATTTCACCGCGCTATTTCGATTACAAGAACGTCGAAATTTTGCGCCGTTACATCGATTCGTATGGCAAGATTGACACTCGCGCCAAAACCGGTTTGAGTGCAAAATCGCAACGCGAACTCGCGGTCGCGATCAAGCGCGCGCGGCATTTGGCGTTGTTACCATTTGTGGCAAATTAAGGAGTAAAAAATGTATAGTCCAACAGATCTAAAAAAAGGTGCGGTCATTTCGATCGACGGTCAACCGTACAAGGTTGTCGAGTACAGCCAAAAAGTTATGGGGCGGGGCGGGTCGATTGTTAATGTTAAGATTAAAAACTTGATCAACGGTGCGGTGTTGCCGAAAACTTATAAGGGTCAGGAAAAAATCGAGCGTGCGGAAATTAGCAATCAAACTGCGCAGTATTTATACAACGACGGCAGCGATATGTTCTTTATGAACCCTGTGACCTTTGAGCAGTTCCAACTGCCCCTGTCCGAAGCCGAAGATGTGCCGAAATACATCAAGGAAGGTCAGGAAGTTCAGCTGCAGTTTTTCGGCGAGCGTGTGATTAATGTGGAACTGCCGACCGCGGTGACTCTCTTGGTCGAATATACCGAGAGTGTGGTCAAGGGCGACACAACATCGAGCGTACAGAAAGACGCCAAATTGGAAACCGGCATCATCGTCAAAGTTCCAGCGTTCATTAAAGAGGGCGATGTGTTGAAAATCGATACACGCGACGGTTCGTATGTCGAACGGGCGAATAAGTAAAATATAAACCGCTCCTTCTCGCCGTTTCGTCTCGCCTCACTCCGGACGTAAAGGGCTTAAAGAGGTCGGCGGAATAAAAACGGTTCGCGTCGCTCATTAGGCGTTTGCTTTTTTAATTGCTCTTATGCTATAATGTCTATGACAATCAGCAAAACCAATACACTAAAGATGTCAATCTAAAGAAAGGTGTTTAGTGATGGGAAAAGCTGTAAATAGACTAAAAAATTTAATAACAATTACCGTTTTCGTTGCGGTGCTGTTGTCGGCGGGAGCGGCGCATGCGGCGGGTGTGATTGCGGGTGAGGTTAATTCGTCCACTGCGTCGCATCTGGTTAAAATCAACGTTTATGATTCTACTTCACTGAATACTATGCTCGAAACCTGTGATCAAATTCGGGCGGATCAGGAAAAAAATCACAGTTATACCGAGGAATCGTATCAGGAACTGATGCAGACTTGCGAGAAAGGGCAGTTGGTGTTGGATTGTTTGAATGAAGCGTCGCAGAATCAAGACGCTTCGGACGCGTCCGAATGCGATAATCCTGACATAGAAGCAGATAATATTGAAGATGCAATTAATAATCTCGAACTGATTAAAAATGGTGGCGGAAATACGACGCCGCCCAACACTGGCATTTGGAATGTCAAGTTATTTGGTCGGGAATATGCTATTCCGGTGCTACCTTTCGTCGTGCTTTCGGTGGCTACGGCGGCGGCGATGGCGGTGACGCTCTTTCTGGTACGCCGGCATATTAAAAATAATGGCATCGGCGGGGTTAAGGTTAAGAATTTATGGGATAAAAATAATTACAAGTTAGTTTATGAGAGTAATTTGGTGAAAAAACACCAAAACGATCCGCTTACGGAGATTCTTGACGTCTCGCAAATTGTGAGAAAATATCGGATCAAGTTTATTTTGTGGCACGTCGTGCCAGTGGTGGCGATTGCGGTTGCTTTCTTTGTGCTGCTAATCGTGACCACGCCAACCAAGGCGGATAGCCAGTATGCTGGCATTAATCTCGCCACTACGGGCGATGTGACGACCACGATCATTAATGTGGATAAGGCGCTATTTGATCCGAGCGGCGGCAATCCTACCAATACCACCATTCCGACCAAAATCGAACAGATTGAAACCAGTATTCATAATGGCGGTGCGATTGATCCGAGCGGCGGGGTTTTTGCCAAATACAGTCCGCAACCGGTTGGTGGACAAACGGTGGCACAGTTTGCTTCGTTGCTTAATAATTTGACTCTGACCACCAACCGCACGGAATCCACTGCGCCGGGCGGCGGTAATTTAACCCCTAATACAGAGTTAACCCAATCGACCACGGCTGATCCCGCCGGACCGCTCCTGATTCCGGCGACGTTTAGCGGCGGGGATTTGAACGGCAATAATGCGTTCGACCACGCGGTGGCGGTTAATTTTACTAATATCCCAGATATTGATAGCGGGACGTACAATATCCAATTAACTTATACTATCACGGTCGAAGAACCCGCGCCGCCGCAAGAATTTACGTTCACGGTGGATACGACGCTGGGGACGAGTCCGGACACTTTCATCATACCGACTTGCGGCAAAAACAATGGCAATGTTGAGGGGTATGATTGGACGATTTACATTGATAAATATACTTATGACAACAACAATCAATCGATGGATCTCACGAGTACGAACGCTGGTGTTGCGGGTATGAACGAGACGGGTAATTCGTCGACGGCGGCGCTCTGTCCGGGCATAGTCATCCACGTTATTCCCGGAGTACACACGATCACGATTGCCAGCAACGGTCCGTCAAATTATGCTTGGGCGCGCGCATTTGGATTTGCGAATGGCGTTGCGGGCGCGGGATCTTTCGCCAATAAGAGGAAAGTCTTGTATCTCAATACACCAATGCCTTATCTGGGATTCATGAATAGTCCGACCGACGCCTCGTACGCATTTTCGTACATGTTCTCGAACGCGTCTAACCTGTTGAATGCAGTGGAATTAGATGTGCGATATATTAACATGTCCGCCGTCACCAATTTTTCGAATATGTTTGTCTATACACATGCTTCCAATACTAATCTGCAGAATCCGATGAATATATCAAACCTCGACACTAGCGGTGGGGTGAATTTCTCAAATATGTTTTACTATACCTATTTATATGGCAATAATCTGACTGAACCGACAGATACATCTCATCTCAACACCAGCAACGGGGTCGATTTTTCGCATATGTTCCATGGAATACATTATTCCAACCCTAATATGTCCGCACCGATAAATGTTGCGACTTTCGACACTAGCAAAGGTGTTAATTTTTCATACATGTTTTCTGGTACTCATGGTACGGTCAATAATATTACTGAACCAATCGACGTGTCGCACCTCGACACCAGCAACGGCACAAATTTCGCGAGTATGTTTAGTGGTACGCATTCTGCTAATACCTATTTAACTAAACCGCTCGATGTATCGCATCTCGATACCAGCAAAGGCACGGATTTTTCCAGCATGTTTCGCAGTGCGCATGTCAGTAACAATAATCTGACAGAGACGCTCGATGTATCGCATCTCGATACGACAAACGGTGTCGATTTTTCCAATATGTTCTATGACACTCACGGAAGTAACGGATTGCTTGCCATCACCGCTCCGCTCGATGTATCAAATCTCAATACCAGCAACGGCACAAATTTCGCGGGAATGTTCTATGGAACTCACTTTCAAAATACTTATTTGACCGCTCCGCTCGACGTGTCAAATCTCAACACCAGCAAAGGTACGGATTTCTCGAATATGTTCAAAGATACACATCGCGGCAACACGGCTCTGACAATACCGCTCGATGTATCAAATCTCGATACCAGCAATGGCACAAATTTCTCGAGCATGTTTGATGCGACGCATGTTGATAACACGGTTTTGACTGTTCCGCTTGACATATCGAATCTCAACACCAGCAACGGAATTGATTTCTCGAGAATGTTTAGCGCCACACATAGTCGAAACTTAAATTTACAGAGTTCAATCAATATTTCTGGATTGAACACGGCGAACGGTACGAACTTCGCAAACATGTTTAATGCGACTCATACTGGCAACACCAGCCTGACCACCCCGATCGACCCGTCTCACATCGATGTTACTAATGCGACTGGCACCCTCACCAGCATGTTCACGGCGACACATTCTGGCAACACCTCGTTAACGAACGCCGCCCTCGGTAATATGCGTTTTCACAATTCGATCAAGGCAAAATATAGTCTATGGGATTTGAGCTCCTCTGGCAACTGGGCGAATACGTTTTTCCAGACATTTGACCTGCCAAGTCCCAATTACGATGCGGGTGCTGAACCGCGATTTAACGACGGTACAGTGCTATCGTCCGCTGGACCGACCAATTTATCCTCTTGGAACTTTATGCCGTACGCCTATCGTTACGGCATCACGCCCGCGCCCGTCAATACCGGTTGGCGCTGATTTGTGATATGATGTTTCTATGATTTTAGCGCTGAAAACTGCCGGTGATCTGGTGGAAATGTATCTGCTCGATGCTTCGGGCGCGGTTTTGGACCAGAAAATTTGGCATGCTGAACGACGTTTGGCGCATGATTTACTCGGCGAAATTGAAAAAATAATCGGTGATTTCAAAAAACTCTCCGGAATCATCGTTTTTTCCGGACCAGGATCGTTCACGGGATTGAGAATCGGCATTACCACCGCGAACGCCATTGCTTATTCCGAACAAATCCCGATTATCGGCGCCAGTGGTGAGGATTGGATTTTAAGTGGACTTAAAAAACTTTTGGATGGACAAGACGACAAAATCGTACTGCCGGAATACGGCGGGCAACCTACTATCACAAAACCAAAAAATGTGGTAAAATAGTGGTGGCAGAAATGCCAACTGACTATCAATTTTGAAACATTAACTGAACCGTCTGATAATTTTTATACCAACAACTGAAATTTGTTGGGGCGGTGAAGTTGGTAAGAAAGGAACAACAATGTTAGAAGTAATTTTAACAATCGCCGGCCTGCTCGTGGGCGGCGGCGCGGTTTTTGGTGCGCAAAAAATCAAGCAAAACGGTATGGCGGCAAAGGCGGACAAAATCATCGCCGACGCGCAAAACAAGGCGAGCAACATCATTTTGAAAGCCACCGATAACGCCAAACGCGAAGCCGACGAATTGCGGCGCGACGTCAAAAATCAAGAAACCAAAGTCGCCGAGCGCGAGCAAAAATTACTAACGAAAATCGATGATTTGGATCGTCGTTCGGAAAAATTGCGCGCGTCTGAATCGGATTTGGAAAAATTAAAAGACGAAGTTCGCGAAATTCGCCGTAATCAACAGGAAAAATTGGAAAAAATCGCCAAATTATCCAAACAGGAAGCTGCTGAGAAGTTATTGGCGATGACGGAACGCGATGTTCGCGAAGATTTAGTCGGATTGGTTGGAAAATTGCAACGCGAAGCGGAGGATAACGCCGAACAGAAAGCCGAAATGATTATCGTCACCGCCATGGAACGCATGGCATCGGACGTTACCAGCGAACGCACCATCACGTCGATCGCGCTGCCCGACGAAGAAATGAAGGGCCGCATCATTGGTAAAGAGGGCCGCAATATCCAGGCTCTGCAAAAAGCCACCGGCGTCGATATTTTGGTCGACGACACGCCCGGCATGATTGTCCTATCGAGTTTTGATCCCGTACGTCGGCAAGTCGCCCGCATGAGCCTGGAAATGCTGATGAAAGATGGCCGCATTCATCCCGCCCGCATCGAGGAAGTTGTCGCGAAAGCTCAAGCGCAGATTGACAAAGAAATCATCCGCGCCGGCGAAGACGCTGCCCGCGAAGTTGGCGTGGTGGGCGTGCCACCGGAAATGTTGCGGCTGCTCGGTGAGCTGAAATTCCGCACATCGTATGGACAGAATGTCCTAAAACATTCGACGGAAATGGCGCAAATCGCCGGTTCAATCGCCGAAGAAATTGGCGCGGACGTGCGCACTGTCAAAATCGCAACACTGTTGCATGACATCGGCAAAGCCGTCACGCACCGCATCGAGGGCAAACATCACCACATCGGCGCCGAACTCGCGCGCAAGTACGGTATGAGCGACGCTATCGCCCACGCTATCGAGGCGCACCACGACGACATCGAGGCGACCACACCGGAAGCCATCATCGTCCGCGTTTGCGACGCCCTGTCCGCTGCCCGCCCGGGCGCCCGCAATATTTCGGCGGAGAACTTCGTCGAACGCATGCGCGAACTCGAAAACGTCGCGACCTCGTTTGACGGCATCGACAAAGCCTATGCCATTTCCGCCGGCCGCGAAGTCCGCGTCATCGTCCGTCCCGAACGCATCGACGATTTAAGCGCGATCAAACTCTCCCGCGACATCGCCAACAAAATCGAATCGACCATGCAATATCCTGGCACCATCAAAGTCAACGTCATTCGCGAAACCCGCGCCATCGAATACGCGAAATAGCCGCGTTTTCGGGAAACATCTTGACTTTTTAATTAAAGTGTGCTATACTGTTTTCGTGATCGGGCAAGGTCATGGGATTGTTAGGTATTGTCTAATTGCCATCCCTCGGACTTTGTCTCTCCTTTTGTCATTACCCGACTTGTTCGGGTAATCCATTGACAACTTCACAGCTACATGGATATTCGGGACAGGTTCGAATATGACAAAGTGTACGTGCAAGACTGTCTTCCATAGTATTATTATCCCAATCTATTAAGATACGTTCAGACCTTCGGCGGTGATATTATCTTTCATGATAAGATTATACCATGAACTGCGGTCGCGGTAAAAACCTGTTGGTGCGCTAGGGTTTTGTGTTATAATGGTCGTGCTTTACTCAATAATTCGTACAACTGTTTATACGAGTTGTCCGGAATGGACACCGCGTAAACAGAACTGGACAAATCGTTTAGGTACTGCGAATGGGAGTAAAGCACCTTGCGGTGTCCTTTTTCGTTTAGGGATATTCCCAGGGGAAATTCAATAAACGAAAGGAGGTTAGCGGTGAAGAGGTTAAAGAAAT
>WRGU01000021.1 GCA_009787015.1 Candidatus Saccharimonadota bacterium
ACTCCTGCCTACGCCGCCACCTCCACCACCAACCACATCAAGATCAACATCTACGACTCGACCAACCTGGACACTATGCTCGAAACCTGTGATCAAATAAAGCAGAATCAAGAACAGAATCACACTTACACGGATGAGTCATATGAAAAGTTAATGGAAGCCTGTGAAAAAGGTTTAAGTATGCTGGATTGCCTAGAAAATGCCGAACAAAACAACGCTGATGCATCCGAATGCGGTGACATCGACGAAGAGAAGGACAATATCGAGGACGCCATCAACGAACTCGAAACCGCTCCAACCAATCCCACCAATCCTAACAATCCCACTAAACCTACTCCACCCAATACCGGTACGTGGACCATTAAGTTATTTAATATAACTTACCAGTTACCAATATTGCCTTTCATTATGCTTTCCTTTGCTACATTGCTAACTATTGGTCTAACCATCTACCTCACCCGCAAACGCATCATGGAAAAGGGCATAGGCGGAGTAAGAATTAAGAACCCATGGACAAAGGATAGTTATGAAAGGGTCTATGAAGGTAAACTAGTAAGGAAGCATGAAAGTGATCCCCTCACCGAAATAATTGACGTATCCCAAATCGTACGCAAATACCGCATCAAGTTCGTATTATGGCATACAATACCTGTATCGGCTATCATCCTGGCATTCTTCGTATTCCTGTTCGCTACTGCACCTATCAAAGCCCAAACCCCAACTCCGCTTCCAACTCTCGATGAGACGGCGATTGCGACAGTAAGTGATGTTATTATTAACATAAACAAGAAAAACGAAACAGCAGACCCTATAGAAAGAAGCACCACCATTACCACGACGGTTACGACCGAGAATGAAACAGGGTATACATTGTCCGCGAAACTAAACACCGATCAAGATACGACGGACGCGGTGAGTGCGGGGATTACCACAGAACTCAATGCAGAGGAATTAAGCACCACAGCGGTTGAAATCTATAGCAGTGATGACGATACGAGTCCGGATACCCAAAACCACACGCTATTCGTAACCGCTCCCGCTAATATTGCGAATGGAGTGTATACGTTGAGTATTACGTACGAAACCGAAGATAACGAAATTCCCGAACCGCCAGCAACCGATCCGCCCAGCGGTTATCAGGTGAAAACCACGGCTATTGTCCCTAACTTCGCCTCTACTATAGCCCCATCTGGCAATGGCTCTGGTACAAATGGTCCACAATTTAGTATATCCGGATCAGGTTTCGGCGCAGCACCCACGGTTACAATCGGCGGTCAACCCTGCACTAGTGTTAGTGTCGACAGCACTGGCACCGCGATTACTTGCACAGGTCCAGTTTCTGGCATGACGGACGGTGAAAAACGAGTTTTCATCAATGGTGTCGACGCCGGAGATAACTATACGGTTTGGTATAGTTCATATAACTTTCCAACCATGCAATCCCTCACTACCGCTACTTGTTCCACTACGCCAACCGTCTACCGCGACATTCGCGATTCACAACTCTACTATGTTGCAAAGTTAGCAGACAATAAATGTTGGCAGATCGACAACCTGCGCTACAAACCAAACGGAGATACTATTGGCACGAACCAAGCTGGATTCAGTGCTACGCAGGTTTGGACAGGATATCTTACGCAAAATGGCGCATCGTCTAGCACCTCCCCCAACCAAGATTCCGCCAAATATGTTGATCCAATTCAAAAGACATATTGCTACAATAACACCGATAAGCCAACCGAAAACATCAGCAAATGCGGACTACTATATAACTTCTATACCGCCACCGCTGGTACTGGCGTGCAGAGCATCGATGCCGCCGGTACACAAGCAACAGGTTCAATCTGTCCGGCAAATTGGCGACTGCCAACCACTACATCTACTGCTTCCGGTCCAGGCAACGGCACATCATTTGACTATGCTGACTTTGCTGTTCTTAATGCCAGCATGAACGCCGGAACTCTAACTACGGGGAACACAGCCGGTAGTTACTACTCCAACTGGCGTCCCTCAGGTGCTTTCCACGGGGTCTTCTCTGGCTACTGGTACTCGAGCTTCAACAACCAGGGATCCATCGGCTACTTTTGGTCGTCGTCGGTGCGCAATTCCTCCGGCGCTCGCTACCTCGACTTCAGCTCGTCCTACGTCCACCCTGGCGATGACAGCCTCCTCCGCAACTACGGGTTTGGGGTTAGGTGTGTGGTTGGGTTGTAGGGGAAAAGGGCGTCACCTTTTTAGGGGGAAAAGCACTATTAAACTGGATATTCGGAACAAATCCGAATATGACGAGTAGGAGAGGGTGATTTTCTAATATTGTAAAATATCCCACGGTATGATATAATGTTAACCATAATAGAAAGGACTTATTATGGCAACGGAGCTTTTGGTGTTCGATGATGTGCGGGAACGTACGGTTAGCTATGTTAGCAGGATGTATTTTGATTGGGGGGGGGTGGAGTCGGCACAGGGTTGGGGTGATGTTGGCAGGGATCTAAATAGGATTCAAGAGTGCGATTGTGGCGAGTTTAGATTTATTAGGAGCGACAGCGACCAACTCGGCAATCTGTTGGACGGCAAGCCCGACGATGTGACACTCGCGCTCCGGGGTATACGCATCAGCGCCCACAGTAAACAAAGTCCGGTTTTTGTTCACTTTAACGATCCAAAAATGAATCACGCGTCGGGTTCGTTCACGGTCCAGGTTAGTAAGTCGGACGATATGGATTCGTTGATTAATAGTCCCGGCGATCTCTTTGACCTTTTTGACCAGGCGAAAGAACAAGAGTGATTTTCTGTGTGGCGGCAATCAAAAAACCACGCCGGAAAAGCGCAGTTTTGATTCGAAAACATCTAAATTATTTTTCTTCGAGTTTAGTACGATCGATGTAAATTGTGCAACCGCCGATTCCGCTTTTATAATCAGCCACGATTTTTTCAGGGGACTCTCCGTTTTGAAGTGCACTTGCAGCTAACGCTCGTTGCATTTCTTTAGTCACACATGTGTGGCAACCATCAATATGATCGTATACGCAAGTTGCTTCCTTGCCGCAACGATAATCCGTTTCCAGCGTGATACCAAAATTCTTATTTGCCATAAAATCCTTTTCTAATTAAATACACTTCCAACACGTCCCGACCGGTGTACACCCTCGGGTTACCTAACCATTATAGCACACTTTGTTCTCCGTGTCAATACCCTTGTCAAAAAATCGATTATGATATATAATACAGGGGTAAAATTTAATTGCGCCGGTAACTCTGAAATTAAGGAGATTGCGGCGTCCCGCTCGGGTTAGAAAGCAAGGAGATAAAATGGCTGATGTAACTTCGCCAAAAATTCGTATCAAATTAAAGGCGTATGACGCGCGGATCATCGATACCGCCGCCAAGCAGATCGTGGAAACCGCTGTTCGCACCGGTGCGACGGTCGTTGGTCCAGTGCCGCTGCCGGTCAAGCGATCGACTTTCACGGTCGTGAAATCGCCGCATGTTTATAAAAAGGGCGGCGAGGCGTTCGAAATGCGTGTCCACAAACGCTTGATCGACATCGTTAATGTCACGCCGAAAACGGTTGATTCGTTGCAGAATTTGTCGCTGCCGGCGGGCGTTGATGCGGAAATCCGCATGTAAACACTATTGTCATTGCGGGCGGAGCGAAGCAATTTAGCGACGTTTCCGCTCCTTCTCGCCGTTCTGTACGCCTCACCCCGGACGGTAGGGCTTTAAAGGGTTCGTCGTTTCAGAACGGTTCGCGTCGCTCTCTGGACTCTGATACAATGATTTTGTGTTGCGGCACTCTTTTAATTGTGGTAAAATAAAGGAAATGGCAAAACAAAAACTTTGGTTCAAAAAGCGCACGACGCGCGGCGGCGGTCGCGAGGTCAATGGCAAGACAAAATTGACGCCGAAAAATGCCACGCGGGAGATTTTCAAAAACCAGCGGGTTTACGCGCATTTTTTCCTGAAATTTGTGATATTTCTGATTCTCGGAATGACGTGGTTGAGGTTGGGTGCGCCGGTGTTTGGTTTGGCGGCTGCGCCAATCGGGTTGATGATTGGGCTGATCGTCGCGCTTTTTGAAAGATTTCGCATCGGTCGCGGCATCGAAATCGCGATTTTGGTTGTCGCCGCGGTCGCGAGTTACTTTTTTGATGTCGGAATAGTTTTTTGAATCAGAACGAGAGGTCGCAATTTTCGTTGTGTCACAATGAACTACATGGAAAAGAATGTAGTTTCGCCACAGTCGTTGCGTGGTGAAGTTGAACGAGATTTGCGGGAAAAGTGCGGTTTTGATCTGCCCGCAATAAAAAACGGCGAACAGGAAATCTATTGGGGAGGAGCGATGGATGTTCTGCGCGAATCGGGAAATTTTGCGTTTTCGAATCTGCCAATATTCCGGGTGAAAAAACCCTTGAAACCGGCGAATTTATCGAAATCGACGATAAATTATTGGCGGAAATCACCGATTTTTCCGCTAATTGACGCGGATCGGATAAAATGCTATAATTTTTAACGCGGGGACGTAGCTCATCTGGTAGAGCGCAGCATTCGCATTGCTGAGGTGGTCGGTTCGAGCCCGATCGTCTCCACCATGGAATTGTTAAGATGTCAATAACATGACATCTTTTTTGATGTTGATTTAATTTTACGAAACATCCGCTATAACAACTCGCCATATCGTTTGACGAAAATCTTCTTGAATACTGTGGCGAGGACCATGTAGAGGAAGATGGTGAGGATTAGCCAGGGGAAGTAGGAGGCGGGCAGCGGGGCGAGGCCGATGGACGCGCCGAAGCCGGTGAAGGGAATGATGGTGAGGGCGGCGATACCGGCGAAGGTGAGGAGAGTGAGCGGGAGCGAGGCGCGGCTCTGGATGAACGGGATTTTCGGGGTGCGGATCATGTGGATGACCAATGTTTGCGACCACATGGATTCCACGAACCAACCGGCTTGGAAAATGGCGATATAGAGGGCTTGCATTGCCGGGTCGGTGAGTTGATGGAATAGCAACCCGCCGCACATCGCCGGACAGATCACGAAATACATTAGCAGGTAGGTCGTGACATCGAACACGGAGCTGGTCGGACCGATCCAGAGCATGAATTTACTGACCGACGAGGCGTTCCATTTTCGCGGGACGGCGAGGTAATCTTTGTCGACGTTGTCCCACGGTATGGTGGTGCAGGAGAGGTCGTAAATCAAGTTGAGCAGGATCAGTTGGATCGGCAGCATCGGGATAAAGGGCAAAAACGCGCTCGCGATGAGTACTGAAAACATGTTGCCGAAATTGGAACTCGCCGTCATTTTGATATATTTGATCATGTTGGCATAGGTTTTGCGACCCTCGATAATGCCGCGTTCCAAAACCATCAAATCTTTTTCCAACAAAATTACGTCCGCGGATTCTTTTGCAATGTCCACGGCGGTATCGACGGAAATGCCAACGTCGGAAACTTTCATCGCCGCGGCGTCGTTGATGCCGTCGCCCATGTAACCGACGCTGTGACCTTTGTTGCGCAGGATTGTGATGACGCGCGCCTTTTGCTGGGGTGAGAGTTTGGCAAAAACACTGACTTTTTCGACAACCCGACCGAGTTCTTTATCATCCATCGCGTCCAAATCCGAACCCAGTAAAATCCGATCCACGGACATGCCGACCTGACGACAAACACAGCGCGTCACCTTGTCGTTGTCGCCGGTCAGGATTTTAACCTCCACGCCGTGCTCGTTGAGTGCCTGGATCGCCGCCTCGGTGGATTCTTTCGGCGGATCGAGGAATGCCAAATAACCCATCAATGCCATGCCCGATTCGTCGGATATCGAAAATGCGCCGTTGCCGCGGCGGTAGGAAATCACTTTTCGCGCCAAAACAATCACGCGCATGCCGTCCTCGTTCAATTCGTCCACTTTTTCGAGGATGCGATCGCGGATCTTGTCGGTCAGCGGTTCGGCCTTGCCGTCGCGTTCGATGAAACCGCAAATCGATAACATTTCCTCGGCGGCGCCCTTGGTGATGATTTGTGCTTCGGTTTTGACGCCTTTTTCCGTAACCACGACGCTCATGCGGCGACGTTCAAAATCGAACGGAATTTCGTCGATTTTAACATATTGATTCGCCAGTCCGCGCAATTCTCTGATAGTATCCTGTTTTTCCTCGGTTCGTTCGATAATCGCCAAATCCATCAAATTCTTGAGTCCCGTTTGATAGTAACTATTCAAAAACGCGTATTGCAATACGCGCGGATTTTCCTGACCACTAATGTCCAGATGATACATCAACGCCACATCGTCCTGGGTAATCGTGCCGGTTTTATCGGTGCATAAAATATCCATCGAACCGAGATTTTGAATCGAGTTCAAGTTTTTGATAATCGTTTTCTTTCGCGACATCGCCACTGCACCCTTGGCGAGACAGGTCGTCACAATCATCGGCAACATTTCCGGCGTCAGTCCCACCGCAATCGCCAGGGCGAACAGCGTGGCTTCCAGCCAGTCGCCCTTCGTGAACCCGTTAACGAACAATACGATGGGGACCATGACCAGCATGAAACGAATCAACACCCACGACACCGAGTTCACGCCTTTTTCAAAACTGGTCTTTGCTGGTTTTTCGTTGACGCTTTGCGCCATTTCGCCGAAAATCGTGTCCTTGCCAGTGGCAACCACCACGCCGGTGGCGCTGCCTGAAACCACGTTTGAACCCATGAATGTGAGGTTGGGCATTTCGGTTAATGAGATACTTTCGTCCAATACGGCATCCGTCGTTTTTTCAACGGGTTCACTTTCGCCGGTTAAGGCGGATTGGCTGACGAATAAGTCTTTGGCTTGGATGATGCGGATGTCGGCGGGGATCATGTCGCCCGCTGCTAATTGTACGATGTCGCCCACGACAATGTCTTCGATCGGAATTTCGTACACGCCGGCTTTTCCGCGTCGCACACTGGTGGTGGTTGTGATCATTTTGAGCAGGTTTTCAGTGGCGTGACCGCTGCGGGCTTCTTGCACAAATCGCAATGTGCCGGATAATATCACCATGGTCATGATAATAATCACCGTGATGGGATCGGCTTCGCCCGGCTCTGCTAAAACAATGTCCGTGAATGCCGATACTAATGCCAATCCGACCAAAATTAAGGTGAAAGGATTCACAAAAGATTTCAAGACACGTTCGAGTACAGACTCTTTTTTGCCGTGAGTGATTTTGTTGTCGCCATATTCTTCACGAATATCGTCAATCGCATCCTCATTGAGTCCTTTTGGATTAGAACCCAGTTCTTTGAGCAAACTTTTTGTACCTAATCTCGCGGACATCCTCAACCGGTTTTTTATTTCGTCGCGATGCAATAGTTCTGCTGGTGTCTTTTTCACTTTCGGCATGATTAACCTCCCTAATTTATTATTAACAGTTTTGTAAATTAACGATTTTTACTTAAGCACGCGTTCAACGCACGCTGTCTGCAACAACAAACTAGGGGATTCTTCTGGTATCGTTCATACCGAAAGTTATAGCACAATAAACTCGGGTGTGCAAGACTTTTTTGGAAGAGGATTTTTTTCTGAACAACAAACTTATATTAAAATACCCATCAACCAAATTATGATCGGCAGAGTTACCGCCGACAAAATGGTCGACATCGCCACTAATTCCGACGCGTTGCCGGTGTCGTCGCGATATTTTTCGGCGAATAATCCGAGACTCGTGGCGGTGGGGAGTGCCTGGATCAGGACCAAAATCGCGATGACGTAATTTGGCGTGCCAATCAATTTTAACGCCCCGAATGTGATCAGCGGACCGAGTATGAGTTGCGCGATACAGGTGAGGACGACCATTTTGCGTTTGAAAATTTGCCTGATGTTGGCGCGCGACAACATGAATCCGATGCAAATCAAACTCATTGGCGTCATCATCGCACCGATATATTTCACGGTGTCAGCGGAAAATTTCGGCAGTTCGAAACTGAACAAGAAAGCCACGAACCCGAGCAACACCGCAATCACATTCGGATTTAGAAAAGTTTTTAGTAAGTCCTTAACATGGAATTTTTCGCGGAATAATGCCACGCCATAACCGAACAGTGCGAGGTTAAAAACAATAATGAAACCGCCATAGGGTACTAAACCGTCCTGACCATACAGCGTGCTCACCAGCGGAAAACCGAGAAAACTGGCGTTATTGAAAATGAACGCAAATTGATATTCAAAATAGTTTTTCGGATTTTTCTTCTTTCGAAACAGGATTCGCGAGACTAAAATCGCCGTGGTCAGCACCAACAGCCCGCCGCCCGCACCCCACAAAAAATTCGTCAAATACTCGGGCGAAAATTTGCCCGGGAACGACCCGAACAGCGCACAGGGCCACGCCACGTTCAATAGCAAAGTCACGATGGCTTTGTTAGCGCCCTCGTTGACCCATTTCTTTTTCGCGACAAAGAACCCGATCATCACAATTAGCACAATTGTAGCTAGTGACGAATAGAAAATCGTATAATCCATTTGCATAATATAAACATTATAACAGAAAAATTAAAAAACGCCCGGAGAAGCATGAGCGTTTTTGTTTCGGATTGCTGTTGCGCGCCCACCCGGGGCTTTTGGTTTTTGTTTTTTCTTCGTCGTAGACGGAAGCGTAAAGCCCCGTCTGCGCACCAGCTTAGAATCCATATTAGCAAAAGCAATTTGACATGTCAACAACAAAGTTTTCCACAGCCCCGACTTGACTTCTGAGTATAAGATGACTATAATCAGTTATGTTAATAACGTAACACAAAAATCAAAAGGGGGTCCGATGGCGAAGATAAAAATAGGGAAGATATTGGCACTGGTGATGCTAATCGGAACGTTAATTTTTGCCGGGTTGATAGATGCGGCACCCAGTGCACGGGCGGCGTCGGCGAGTTACGAATTAGTGTGGAACAGAGCTTTCGATGGCGGTGGCGATCATTTCAACGCAGTTATTTCAAGTAGTGATGGCGGGACGATTGTTGCGGGATCTTCTTTTCTATACAGACCCAGCGTGATAGCGTTGCAAAAAGGCGATGAAGATGCCATTATCGTTAAATATGATTCAGATGGTGAACTAAAATGGGTTAAAAGTTTTGGGGGCAGTGACGCAGATAGGTTCAA
Source organism: Candidatus Saccharimonadota bacterium (assembly GCA_009787015.1). Taxonomy (GTDB): domain Bacteria; phylum Patescibacteriota; class Saccharimonadia; order Saccharimonadales; family Saccharimonadaceae; genus WRGU01. Next base: position 9,124 of record WRGU01000021.1, read on the forward strand.
CTCGGCCGCCCCAACTTCTGATGGCGGGTTTATTGCGGCGGGTATTTCGTGTTCGACGGACGGCGATTTTGCTGCGCATAATAACGGCAGTTGCGATGCTATAATTGCCAAATTTAATGTCAACGCTACATTACAATGGTATAAAAATTTTGGCGGGAGTGATTACGACGAATTCGAATCCATCGCCCTGGCTCCCGGTGGCGGATACATCGCCGTTGGATATTCTTCGTCTAATGATGGCGACTTGTTGGGCATGAATAACGGTGGTGGTGACGCTGTAATCGCCAAATTCAGTTCTAACGGAACACTCGAATGGCGCAAAACATTTGGCGGGAGCGATTTTGATGAGTTCACATCGGTCGCAGCATCACCTAGCGGCGGATATGCCGCAGTCGGGTATTCCCAATCGAACAACGGTGATTTGGCGGGTCTAAATCAAGGAGATGACGACGCTATCGTCGTTAAATTCAGCGCCAACGGTACACTTGAATGGAATAAAAATTTCGGCGGATCTTCTTATGAAAGATTTGAATCAGTAGCTCCGGCTCCTGATGGCGGATTTGTTGCGGTCGGAAATCATCTATATAGCAACTATCATAGCGCCGTCATTAAACTCGACTCTAGCGGTGATACTGAATGGTACGAAAATTTCGACGCGAGCGACGGCAGTGATTTTTATTCGGTTATCCCGACTACCGATGGATATGTCATAGCCGGAGGGCTCGCTACGACCAGTCCTTTTGGAGAATACTTTACCGATCCTGTTGTCGTTAAATATAATTTCGATGGTACGCTCGAATGGTATAAGAATTTCAGCAACAGTGATTATAATGGCGCGTACGGTACTTTCTATTACGGTCGGTTTTATTCGGTTACCGTTAGCGCCGACGGCGGTTATGCGGCGGTCGGATCATTAAACAGAGGAAAAGGCGGCGATACCGATGTTGTCATCGCCAAATACCACGACGCTACTCCCCCGACCCCTACCATTCCTCCACTCTATGAACCCACCGACCCGAATGGTTCGATCGATAACGTTGGTTGCAATCCCGTTAAAGTGACCCTAACCACCAATATTCCCATTGTAATCCCATCCGGTTGGACGCAGACCGGCAACAATACCTATACGAAAATATATGCACGAAATACTACCGAGACGATAGTTTTGGTCGGGCTAAACGGTGTAACCGGCGCAAGTGTTCCTATCGTCGTCGACATGATTACTTGCAAGCCTGGCGTAACCCCGCCCAATGCCGGTATCGGCGACGCTGCACGCATCACCGAATTATCTATCACAGGTTTCATCATCCTGGCGGTCGTTGGAATGTTGATGCGACGCGCGTGCCGATCACGAAAATAAGCCCGCGAAAATGCCCTCCCAAAATGCCCTCCCAAAATGTCCCTCAAAATGTCGCACTCCAACAGAGGTCAAACGCCAAAAAATGTCGCAGTTAATGTCCCCAATAATGTCCCTATAAA
>WRGU01000022.1 GCA_009787015.1 Candidatus Saccharimonadota bacterium
TATAGCGCCCAATAGTTCACATAGACGGCGCTGTTTGGCACCTCGATGTCGGCTCATCACATCCTGGGGCTGGAGCAGGTCCCAAGGGTCCGGCTGTTCGCCGGTTAAAGTGGTACGCGAGCTGGGTTCAGAACGTCGTGAGACAGTTCGGTTTATATCCGGTGTGGACGTCGAAACTTGCGAAGATTTGCCCCTAGTACGAGAGGACCGGGGTGAACGCACCTCTGGTGTATCGGTTGTGGCCACCTGCCGCATTGCCGAGTAGCTATGTGCGGACCAGATAAGCGCTGAAAGCATATTAAGCGCGAAACTGACTTCAAGATTAGGTTTCCTAGGACACTGATAGACGATCAGTTTGATAGGCGCAAGGTGGAAGCATGGTAACATGTGGAGCTGAAGCGTACTAATAGTCCATTGACCTTTTTATGTCTTTAATGACTGAATTGGTAGTTGAGTTTTTGTAACTCAGACGTCAAACCTTGGAAAATGATGCATTGATTGAACATAATTTGTTGAGTTGCTGTTGGAGCACTCACCTTAACAATTCATGGACATCGTATCTGTCGCAATTTGCGTCAGTCGTCGGTGCCCATGGCGATAGGGAAACACCTGTTCTCATACCGAACACAGAAGTTAAGCCTATCAGCGGCGATTATACTGCGCAAGTGGGAAACTAGCACGGTGCCGAATTATATAAGAAAGACCCGAAAGGGTCTTTTTTATATAATTCCAGTATCGAGTTATTCATTTTGCGTAGGATAAGCGCCACTGACCAGCGGCAGATAAATCAAGGAGGCGAGCGAAAAGTAGAATTTATTCTATCTTTTCCGAGACGCCGCCGATTTACATCTCAACTTGTTGAGATATTATACTGCGCAAGTGGGAAACTAGCACGGTGCCGAATTATAGAAAGGAGTTCCGAACGGGAACTCCTTTTTCTTTACCAAATCGCAAAACCACGTTTAAAGACTGTTAGCTCAGCAAGACTGTCTTGTTTAATCAAAGTTTATGGTATACTTTTTGTATGAGATTTGTATTAATGTTTGTCGCAGGGTTGATTTTTGCTAACGGAATTCCGCATTTTGTGAACGGAATTAGCGGTAAAGAGTTTAATTTACCACCGCGTGACATTAAAATCGGCAGTGCAATGATAAATGTTTTATGGGGTTGGTTCAATTTTGCTCTAGCGGCGGTTCCACTGGGTTTCGCAATGAAGTGGGATGTCGAGACCGTGGTTGATTTGGCGTTTATCTTGTTCGGGATATTAGTTTGTGCTTTAGTACTCGCTAAAACTTTTGGCGATAAGAAAAAGAGGTCATAAATTCATATGGCAGAAAAGTTTAGCGGTATCGTGGAAGTTTGTGGCGATGAAGCGGGGTATTGGCATATTGTGCGTGTGCCAGAAAAAGTCAGCGGAGCTTACAAATCACTAGCTATCAATTTTGGATTTATCCCCGTAACATTGACGGTCGGGAAGAGTTCTTGGTCGAGTTCGTTTATGCCCGCCGGTGATGGCACACATATTATCGCCGTCCCAACGAAAGTTAGAAAAGCCAATAATATACAACTCGGTGATAAAATTTCGGTAGAATTCGAGATGCGCGAGCGCAAATAAATCTTTTTCTGTGGTACAATATTCGTATTATGAACATCAACGAACTAATTGAATTACGCGACAAAACAAATGCACTGGCGAACGGGGTTGTGCCTGGTACGGGGGAGGTGATAACGGATTCGGCGCTAAATAATCCGCAGGTTATCAGGACTTTATACGGTATATTGAACGTTTTGAACCTATTGATCGTGAATAATGGTAAATTATCGTCGTCTGCGGCGAAGAAAAATCCAATTATAGTGACGGATGAGATGCGAAATTCCATCACAATTAGCAATTCGCCCTCAACAATCACTAATTTTATTGATCCGCTGCGATCTTTCATGGAAAGTAATGGCATGAAACTGATTTCTACGACCGTGTTCACGAACTGGTTGATGGAATTCGGATATTTAGTAAATGAGGAGTACAAACAGGGGTCGTCAGTCAAAAACCGACGAATTCCAACAGATAAAGGAACAAAACTCGGCATAACGAGCGAAACTCGCGATGGCATGTACGGGCAATATGTGGTGACCCTGTATTCGACCGAAGCACAAAAATTCCTAAAGGAAAAATTGGCGGAAATCATAGAATTTTGGCAAAAATGAAAAAATACATCCACAAAGAATTCAAACCCGCCGCCAAATGTCGCGGCAAAAATTGCTATAACAGCGAAAAAGAAGCGGAAATTGTAGCGCGCGAACAGGAAAGTTTCGATCTCAAGCGCGAGTTAAAAGTTGATGTTTATAAATGTGCGTGGTGCGGAAAATGGCATTTAACCAGCAGTAAAAACTAGAAATTACCTCTTAAAATAAAAACGACCCTTCTCGCAGTCGGGTCGTTTTTCGTGGTGAACTTTCTCGCAGTGAAGTTCTCGTGAACCATTATATACCATCAAATGCATAAACGCAATACTTTTTATAAAATAAGTTTTATAAAAAAACATATTGACAAAACGTAATCGGTATGCTACAATGGTAGGTGAACACATATCACGTGTGGTATAAAAGCGAGGGCGAACAGAGGTCATAAGGACTTCTGAGCGCCCTTTTAATCCCAAGAAAGGAGTTTCTGATGGCAGGAACTAAAGCAGGCGCAGCAAAAGCTCGCGCAACAAACTTAAAAAAACACGGTGCAGACTTTTACAAGCGCATTGGTGCTAAAGGCGGCAAATTGGGTCGCACGGGCGGTTTCGCCAGCAGCTTAGTTGGTGACGACGGTATGACCGGTCGCCAGCGCGCTGTTGAGGCGGGTCGCCGCGGTGGTCGCATTTCGCGCCGTGGTCCGTCCAAAAAAGTGGCGATCAAGGGTCAAAGCACCACATCGCGCATCGATGTAACTGTGATTGAATAATTGCCTGACCGCTCTTTTCTACGCGATAGGGCAGTCGCTAATCACCCCTGGAAAACGGGGTGATTTTTAGTTTTAATCAAGCGCCGTTTCAATCCGCAACTGCGGGCATCGTTCGCCGACCATTTAGTGTTGCAACTGACGCAATAATAATTCAGATTTTCGCGCGATTGAACACCGGTTTGACGACATTTCGGGCATAAACTGCGCGCATGCAACCAATCGCGATAATCGTCCAGTGCGTTTTCAACCGCGCTATCATCGATCTCGACACCGTATTTCGGCGCAATTTCACGCGCTTTATCCCACGCATCGCGCTCGATATGGATCAGTTCGATATCCTGTACAAAATCTTTATGATCCAAAATCCCGTGACCCAGTTCGTGCAACAACCGCGCCGCATCACCGGTGTAAAAAATCGTTTTCTCGGTCGGTAAATAAAAATTGTGTTCAGATTTTTCGAAGTTAAATTCAGGAAAATCAACGCGAAGTTTTTTGATCAAATCATTAATTTTCATGATCGAAATTCCGATTTTTGAGCGCATAAATCAATGCTCCGCGGTTAACGGTGTAGCGCGGATCGTGTGCGGCGGAAATCCGCGTGTTTTTTAACCGCGGCGAGGTGTTTTCCTGAACAAATTTTTGCAACATTTCACCGTAATAGGGGAATTGGTTGGCAACGCCGCCGCCGATAATAACCTCGTCAGGATAAAATATCGGTAAAATCGTCAAAATGCCCGCACCCAAACTTTCCGCATATTCGTGCCAAAACGGGTGATCGGGCGGCAATTCGTCACCATGAAAGCCAGTTTTTTCATAAATCATGTCGCCGGAAACAGTAGTTTCCCATCGAATATACTCATCACCCCGCAAAACGCGCATTGATCCGACCTCTGTACCCGACATTTCGTGTGATAATTCGCCGTCAATGATCAATGAGATGCCAACACCTGTGCCAATAGGCAAATACAACCCGCGACCGCGGAAATCGGTCGAAAACGCCCCGAGAGCACCAACTTTCGCGTCATTAGCGACCAAAACCGGTTTTTTTACTAAATCTGTCAACTTCTCGACTACAGGAAACTTATCCCAACCGAATTTTGCCGCATCGCTCACGCAATCATTTGCAATTTGTCCGCGGATAGCGATGGCAACAACGCCGTTTTCGTCGCAATCGAAATCGGGAAAATCGCTACGAATGACGTCGGCGACCTGTGCGACGTATTCGTCGCCATCATACGGTGTTGAAAACTCGATTTCGTGCAAAACGGGCGCATCGAATGCGCTTTCGGTATTAAAAATTTCAGAAAACTGCACAATGCGCGTCTTCGTACCGCCAGTGTCGATTGTTAAGATTTGTCCCATGTAACTATTCTAGCACGATTTGTCTAAAATCGTTATCTGTGGTATCATATTATCAGAGGAGAGATTTATGCGGAGAACTGTTAATAAAGAAAGAGGTGCGCTAAACGGATATATTATCGGTGTAGTGTGCCTGGCGTGCGTCATTGTGGGCGGAGTGTTTTTGCTAAAACATTTCAATAATCAAAACACAAATAACGAGACGAATCAAGGCGAGTTGATCAATACTGACAAACCCGATGATTCCGACAAAAAGGACGATACAAATACAAACACACATCAACCAATTGTTGATCCCGAACCAACACCAACACCAACACCGCCGTCGCTACCGCCGAATGGACCCAGCACTATTTCCAACACCGGTCCGACCGAAACGTCGATCATTAGTTTATTTTTGATCATGGTTGCGGGTTACATGGCATGGAACTACCGCTTGGCGCGCATGGCGACGAAAAGGGCAATGTTAGAAAAATAAAAAAGACAACACCAAATACGTGCGACTTGGTGATCGCAGTAAACAGTATAGCACAAGCGGTTTAATTTGTCAATCCGCCCCCTTGATAATTTTTTATTTGCTTTTTTCCTCGTAACCTGATAAAATGGTGAAATAAGAAGCAAGCAGAGCAGTTGCTGATATTAGTTAACAGAGGGTTTTCGTTTGCCTGGGCGGAAATCAGTGGAGAATTATGACAAAGACAACAATAACAATGGACGATTTGCTGAACGGTGCATCATCGCCGGTTTTAGAGGTGGGTGCATCGGTCGAAGGTAAAATTTTAAGTGTAAAGAAAAACGAAATTTTGGTCGATATTGGTTCGTACGGGGTTGGTTTCGTGCCGCGCCGTGAAATCAGTTTCGGCAAGAAGTACGAGGTCGGTGAAACCGTGACAGTGTCGGTTGTCGAACCGGAATTGGAAACTGGTTATGCGCTGTTATCGTTAAGGAAAGCCAATAAAGACAAGGGCTGGGACGAGATTCAAAGAGTCGTTGAAGACGGCAAATCAATCAGTGTCACGCCATACGACGCGAATCGCGGTGGTTTGTTGGTCGAATACGAGGGTGTCCGCGGTTTCATGCCGGTATCGCAATTGTCAGCGGAACATTATCCGCGCGCGACCGACAAGGACGAAATTCTGCGTCGTTTGCATGATTTGGTTGGCAAACCAATGTCGGTGCAGATTATCGATTGCGATCAAAAGAACAACAAGTTGATTTTTAGCGAAAAAGAAGCCATCAAGGACGGTTTAGCGGATCGTTTGACATCATTAAAGGTCGGCGACATCGTGAAGGGTGTTGTGACCGGCATCGTCGATTTTGGCGCGTTTGTGAATGTTGACGGTATTGAGGGACTCGTTCATATTTCGGAACTCAGTTGGGAGCGCGTGGCGTCGGTAACTGATCGATCAAAAGTCGGCGATATTATCGAAGCCAAAATTATTTCCATCGATAAAGATCGTTTAAGTCTGTCGATCAAGCAAACTACGCCTGATCCATGGTTGAACGAAGTTGCAAAATTCCATGTCGGCGACGATGTTGACGGCACGGTTACGCGCATCACGCCATTCGGCGCATTTGTGCAGATTTCACCGTCGGTTGAAGCATTAGTTCATGTTTCAGAGTTGGGTGATGGTGGTGATCCGGAAAAATTGTTCAAACTAAATGATAAGAAAACGTTCGTTATCATCGAAATCGACGCGACGAATCGTAAAATTAGCCTTGGTCTGAAAAAATGAGTGGGTATTAAATAGCGGCGCGGACAGTCATCTTGCGCCAGGAAGGAGAGCAAAATGGCTGATAAGAAGGTTCTATACATTCCAGAGATGATCACCGTCGGCGAATTGGCGGAGAAGTTGAATTTGCCGGTCGCGAAATTGGTCGGCGAGTTGTTCAAAAACGGAATTATGGCGACGATTAATCAACGTATTGATTTCGAAACAGCGGAAATCATTATTTCGGAATTGGAAATTGATGCGACTTTGGAACATAAATCCGTCGCAGAGGTCGTCGAGCATAAAGTCGAATTGAGCAAAGATGCCAAACCGCGCCCGCCGATCGTGGCAATTATGGGTCACGTGGATCATGGTAAAACGACATTAATCGACAATATCATGGGTACGAGCGTGGTGCGCGGCGAAGCCGGTGGTATCACGCAACATATTGCAGCATACCAAACAGAGAGAAAAGGGCGCAAAATCACGTTGCTCGACACGCCGGGACACGAAGCGTTTGCGGCATTGCGTCAACATGGTGCGACGCTGACCGATGTGGTGGTGATTGTAGTGGCGGCGGATGACGGCGTCAAACCGCAAACCGTTGAGGCGATCAAATTCGCCCGTACGGCAAACGCGAAAATCGTGGTGGCAATCAATAAAATGGATAAAGAAACTGCGAATCCGAATCTGGTCAAAACGCAACTCGCAACCGAATTTAATCTGAATCCAGAGGAGTGGGGTGGCGACACGGTGATGGTCGAGGTCAGCGCGAAAACTGGTCAGAATCTCGATAAATTGCTCGATATGGTGCTATTGGTGGCGGATATAGAAGATTTACGCGCCGATCGCGATGTTCCAGCGGACGGTTTAGTGATTGAATCGAATATCGAACAGGGACGCGGGGCGGTTGTGCGAATCCTAATCAGTAACGGCACATTGAGAGTCGGCGAGTATTTTGTGGCGGGTTCGACCTATGGTCGGGTAAGAACGCTACAAGATTTTGCAGGTAAAGCATTGAAATCCGCCGGTCCGTCCACACCCGCGACAATCACGGGGTTCAAAGAAGTGCCGGAATTTGGTCAGCGCATTGAGGAAGTGAAAAACGAACGCGAAGCGCGCGCTTTGGCAGCGAAACATTATGAGGAAAGAGTGCAATCGACCGCGGGCGTGAATATCACTGGTTCGGATCTGCTCAAGATGATGAATCGCGCCAGCGAACAACAGATTGTCGAAGTCGTCGTGAAAGCCGACGTCCAAGGGTCACTCACCTCTGTCGTTGACTCCCTAAAACTCCTCGAAACCGACGAAGTTGCGGTGAAGATTATCGCCAGCGGTGTCGGTAATATCACGGAAGGTGATGTGCGCGTAGCGTCATCGTCGAAAACAATCATTTACGGATTTAACGTGGTGTTGCCGTCGGCGGTCAAACAGTTAGCGCATCGCGCGAAAACGGAAATCCGCCTCTATAACGTGATTTATGAACTATTGGACGATGTAAAATCAGAAATGGAGAGGTTATTGCCGCCGGATATTATTGAGAGTCCAATCGGGGAATTAGACGTCAAGGGTGTTTTTCGCACCACAAAAGACGCCATTATCGCCGGAGGTTTGGTAAAATCCGGCAAAATCACGCCGAATATCCTGGCGCGAATTTGGCGCGGCGGAGCGAAAAAAGTTAAACGCACTGATTCTGAACCCGATAACGAAGATGCTATCAAATCGAGTGGCGGGGAATTGCTCGCGGAGGCGGAAATCAAAACCGTTCAACGTGAAAAATCCGAAGTCAAAGAAGTTTTCGAAGGCGAAATGTGCGGTCTTGAATTGGAACTCAAACGTGACGGTCTCGATCCCGACACCCATGAACCCATCAAAAACATCAAGTTCACCCTCGAAATCGGCGATCGTTTGGAATGTTTCACGCGCGAAATGCGCGCAAGAAAACTGTAATATTTATGGTTCTACTAACCAATTCTGTCGCGTGCAATTAGTGACACCGGAATATTCATAACTATCGGGATCGGCAACTATATGATGGACGCCGTCATTGTCGATAAATTCCACCAACATGTAATTCCATACTTCCTTCACGCCAGCCTCATAATCTTTTGAAGGATCGTGATCTTTAGAATCAATTGTTCCATCGCCGTTGTGATCATAGCTGTCACGCTCCCATGAAATACCGTCCTTAGTTCTTGCCCCGGGGTGACCGGACGATCCGTCTTTATTGATTCTCTTGACCGCGCAATACTGAACTTGGAGTATTGATTTATCGCTGTTGTGACCACCGTCACCACCACCACCGCCATCATCACCGCTACCGGCTGGTCGAAATACTTCGTCGTTGACGTTTCTTCCGGTCAAGCTCATTCGTCTTGTCCAAAAATCGCCTTCGTTCGCCGGATCGTCCCATGTCCAAACGTTGTTGCCGTATTTGTCGGTGTAAATTGCACCGCCATGGGTTTGACGACCTTCTATGGTTATCATTTCCATAGGCAGATAAACACCAGTCCCAACCTCAGTTTTTATAGATAATGGTTCTCTAAATAGATTTGGATAATCACTTTCACCCGCGTTCGCGTAAACAGCCATCCTGGGGTCGTCGACATGATCGTCAAGGCGGTTAATGCCGGGCTTAAACAGATCGGGCGGATGCATAGTTTTCTTTTCACCGTGCGTCCAACCGGGTCTATTGTTGGTATAACCAATAAAAAGTGCCGTAGCATTGTTATCGCTCGTTCTCTCGAACAGGTCAATAGGCGCTCCGCTGGCGAAATACTTGCTCTGGGCTGTGCCGAATTTGTCAAAGGCATTAAATTTGTCCCAACCGAGCCCAGGGACTTCGTAACCACTTTCCACCTCGACAGTGCCGCCGGATCTCAAAGTATAATCAGGCTGTTCCGTTACGTATGAAAACGATGAATCTGGTGTTGGAATCGTGGTTCTATCGTGTGATAACGCCGCACTAGCTTCGTGGGCGCGTATAGTGATGGCTACCGACAAACTAAGCACGACAGCCGCGATGCCGATGCCTCTGCCGCGTCGATCCTTTGCCTTATTATGATTATTACGCATTTCATTGTGTGACATATTGATATTGTAGCATGAAAATGTTGATTATGATATACTAGACAACAAGATTATGGTTAAAGAAGGCAACAAGAATCTACCACCTGCTCGTGATGTTCCAATCAAGCCTGTTAAAGTGATAGGCAATACTATGGGCGGTATTAGCATCGGCGGTATCGGTGCTGGTCTTGGATTTTGGCACGAAATGTGCTTAACAGAAGTCGGCACAGCGATGCATAATTTCGCCGGAACTCTGACGAATTTTGCCGGCAATGCGGATGAACACGTCGGAAAACTTTTGGAAAAAATGGTCACATTACCCATAGACCCAATCAAATTCGGCATAGGCGTTACAGCAGCTGCCGCAGTCTTCTTGAATCGCAGGGAAATTTCGCTCGCAATAAGAAAAGTTTTCGACAAGGCGGCAAGAAAACACGTTGAACGCGTGGCGACATCAAAAGAAGACGCGGCATGGGAAGCGTATCAAGAAAAAACAAGAACGGCGATACAAAACGGAACGGGGAATGAGACGGATGTATATCGGGATCTGCCTGAAGAGCAAAAAGATCTTGTAAATGCGTGGCGGAAGCGACATAAACAACCGTCCGCCACGGAACGTTCGAATCCGGCGTCACCCGAACGTAGTGATCGTGACACTTTTAATTACTGGCTGAATCAATTCAATAACGAAGCTCAACAATTTGACGCGGTCTTTCTCCGCGCTCGTCAACAACAGGGTGTCGGCGTTAATCCGCGAGTGGATGCTATCATGGCTAGTCTCCATAGGGCTTCATACTTTTTCGACCAGCTATCCAAAGCACACCAAAATGTGCGAGATATAAATGATTCTCTGAAAACAACATTCGATACCGCCTTTATGAAATATCAGGACATGGTAAGCAGATCCCAAGTTTTCACCGGCATATTGAGCAATCGTGCCGATCGGGAACGTTATCCTTACGCCACCATGCCGAGGCTTTATAATTCAACAGGAGAAATTAGACCTGAGGATTTGGACAGGCTCTCGAACGGTTATCAAGCGGGTCGGCGTCTGGCTTACGAACAAAAACATTTTTCGTTCGATCAACTATCTCAAACAATCCGTAATGGCAACCAATATAGCCAGCAAGACGTTAATATGGTAATAGATAGATTATATAGAGACGGCATCATCGATTACGAAGGTGGTAACGGATATAAACTGGCGGATTCACAGAATCAGGTCGGTCTGCATCAACCAGAGCAACCGCCACCACTCGCACAGACAGAACCCGATAATCTGTCGGATAAAGATCGTCTCAAAGCCGCAAGAAAGCAATTGAGAGCCAGAGAAAGAGCCATAACTAAACAGCAAAATAAAGAAGCCTGGCAAAGTTTCGGAGATGATTTGCTCACCCTTATTAATATCCCCCAACACGTAAAATATGTTTTTTATGACTTGCCAAAAAATCTGATCGATTCGCACCAAACAGATCTCGTCAAAGAATATACGGACGTGCCAAAGGAATATATGCGCACTTACGAATCAATGTCCGCGCGTGCGGATGAGACGAGTTTAGGGAGAACATATTGGAATCTATGTGATTTGAAATACAGAGAAAATACGCAATATACAGTAGTACTTTCCAAGGCGGGATTGCTACCCGGTACCATAAAAATGCTAAAAGAAATGCATGACACCATGGTCAGTTTTCACAGAGATGCAATCTACAAATATAACGAGCTTCGCAAATACATTCGCGATACCGCACGTCGATCCGTTGCTGGCGGTTATCAGCCACCTCAGTATCAGGGTTATCCAGAGGGCTATCAGGGATATCCGGAAGGCTACCAAGGGTATTATGCCGGTTATCCGGGTCAATATCAACCTCAGCACCCCCCATATCCCCCCACCACCCCCGAATTCACCCATCCCCCCGAATCCTTCAACTCCCA
>WRGU01000023.1 GCA_009787015.1 Candidatus Saccharimonadota bacterium
TACGATGGTAAAGACAATCAAAACCAAGAAAACGTCCTGGGGGGGGGGGCAGCTCTTTAGGAATTATTAGCGCGCTTTTGCTCGCAACCTTTCTTTTTCCAATAAACTCTGCCTATGCCGCCACCACCTCCCATCAAATAAAAATCAACGTATTCGACTCAACATCACTAACAACAATAATGGAGGCTTGCGACGAAATAAAAGCAGACCAGCAAGCAAATCATACATATACAACAGAATCCTACGAAAACCTAATGGAAAAGTGCGAATCAGGGCAAGAAACATTAGATTGTCTATCGCAAGCCCTCCAAAACCACACTGACGCCGAGTGCGCAAACCCCGACGAGCAGAAAGACGACATCGAGGACGCCATAGAGGAGCTGGAAGTAGTTCCTCCCACCGACTGCACAACTAACCCGAATATAGAGGGTTGTCTACCTCCGCCTCCCTGCGCAACTAATCCCAACGCCCCAGGCTGTCGAACCCCTGATCCCGATCCCGATTGCACCGCCAACCCTCGTACCCAAGGTTGTCTCAACCCAAATCCCGATCCCAACAATCGCAACAATCCCACTCCACCCAACACTGGAACGTTTACTATCAACGTACTCGGTAAAACCTATGTAGTACCAACTATCCCGTTTGTACTGCTTGCCATCGCAACAATCGCCACGATAATTGGGATATGTTTAATAATTAAGTATAGACGAATAAACCGCAGTAAAGACAGCAACGCAACCCGGAATCATAGCGAGAGCGACAGCAAGGGCATACTGTACCAAGCAGTTTCTACATTAAGCATAGTCGCAGTATTCGGCATACTCGTCTTCACTCTCGCCCATACCGGAGCAGAATCCATAGCGGATACAGGATCAGCAGTGAGTGCTAATGATGAACCGGCTACCAGTATTGTGTCTATCCCAACAACAATCATAAACATAGATAAGAAGCATGAAAGCACAGACCCAATAGTAAAAACAGCCACAATAACAACAACCGTTACGACCGCCAACGAAACGGGATATACGTTGAGCGCAAAACTAGGGAGTGATCAGGATACGATAGATGCGACAGGCGCAGGAATCACCGCAGAATTAAATACAGAGAACCTAACCGCTACAGCAGTAGAAATATATAGCAGCAATGATGATACGAGCCCAGACGTCCAAAACCACGCATTGGCAATAAATACACCTATTAGCATCACGTTGGGTGTATACCAGCTGTATGTTGTATATACGACGGAAGATAATGCACCACCCATCTCGTGCCGCAGTGAAATCAGAAACCGCGGTCGCGTTGGCAATATGCAAAACTTAACGTCTGCAAATACTGCCAGCTGGAAAATCGGTGATTTCGGTATCGCAACCGACACTCGCAACTCCCAGGATTACATTGTCTGCAAACTCCATGACGGGCATATTTGGATGCTGAATAACCTTAAACTCGGCTCCACCACCTCCACAACCCCATTAACCCCGGCGAATACGAACATCGCTAGTAATTGGACGCTACCACAAGTTGGCGCAACTACCGACACTGTTACCAACTCACCTCGTGCCTACGGACCAGTTCCAGGAAGCACTGATAACATTGCCGACAGTACATTCTATGGCTACCTGTATAACTGGTGTGCAGCCACAGCCGGCGGAACGGCATCGGGCGGCTCAAATACTTGCACGGCAAACACTACATTGCCATCGAACCCCACAGGCGACATCTGTCCCGTCAACTGGCGACTCCCAATTGGTGGCGTTTATCGCAGTATCAACAGCGAATTCTCTCAACTCAACGCCAAAATGGCAGGATTCGCTAACAATCAAGACCCGGATTATGAAGACGAATACGACAATTCCATTTATTACAGCAATTTTCAGTTCTCCGGACCATTCCGTGGTGTATTCTCTGGCTACCGCAATGGTTCATCGTGGAGATATCAGGGGTCGGCCGGTCTCTGGTGGTCGTCGTCGCGGTATTTCGACTATAACCTCGACTATTCTTACAGTACGTTCCATTTGGAAGTCGGTTCGTTGGGAGTCTACCCGGATGCCACCAACAGCATTAGCAGCAATCGCGGCGACGGGTATGCTATTCGCTGCATCCTAAAATACTAACCCCCTACCCCACGCAACCAACTTATGCTAAAATATTCACATGTACGAATTCAGTTGGATGTGGTTCTTTATCGGGATCGTGTTTGTGGCGGTTGGGATTGTGATTGTGCGATTTTACAAACAGGCAGCGGATAATTTGAGTTACGGTCCGAGCAGTTATCGGAATTTTCAAATTGCGGCGCTAATTTTGTGCGGACTCGGAATTTTGTTTATTTTTAACCTGCACAATTTGATCCTCGGATTTTTGTTTAATTTAATTTTTGGCGGAGCGATTAAAAAATGACCAACAAACGACCAAAGGAACAAAATTACAACGCCGACCTATTGAGGGTCATCTGGTATACTGGATTTGCGACGATCATGATCTACCCGGTGTTTTCACTGCTGTCGTGGTTGTTGCCCGGACAACATATTTTTAGCGTCGGAACGATTTTCATTGGCGGAATTGATTTATCGCCGTTGACCGTTGCGATATATGTGGCGCTCGGTGTCAGCGTATTTATCCTAAAACCCAGAACACAAAAACAAATTTCCGTTCTCATGATCGTTTATCTATTTGCCAACATCCTTTTTTCATGGCTGATAGTCAACGAAAACATTATTTCCCAAATTATTTGGATATTATATATGTTCATGGCATACGTTTTGTTCGGTTGGAAATGGTTTACGATAGGAGCGGTAGCGATGATCGTATCAGAGGCCGGAAATTTATTCTATACGAACGCCGATGCCGATGCTATAGTCTTAGTGTTAGTATCCACGGCGTCGATGATCCTTTTCGCATTTTATATCAGTTTCCTGCGCGCCATCGGCATGATGAAAATCGAAATTTATGAAAAGATCAAAACCCGCGAAGAAACCCAAGCGGCGAATCTGACGACCGTCGTGAACTCGATTGATGACGCGATCCTGAACATCGGTATGCGCGGCAAAATTTTGATGTACAACGCGGCGTCGCTCGGGCTGTTCGATACGAACGCGAATCTGGTTGGTATGAATATTGATAATATCCTTAATTTAGTTAACGAAAATGGTGATTCGCTAAAATTTAAGGATTTGATTAAGGGTATCAATAACGCGACCGTCGAACGCACGGACCTTATGCACATGTATTCGGACGGTCAGAAAATCAGTTTGTATATCGCGATTTCGCCGGTGCATCGAACGTTCGGACGCGATGACACCACGCAATCGGTGAGCGGCGTGATTATGATCATGCGCGACATCACTAAACAAAAAACCCTCGACGACGAGAGGGACGAATTTATTTCCGTCGTCAGCCACGAATTGCGCACACCGGTCGCGGTCGTGGAAGGTACAGTGTCAAACCTGCAATTTTTGTTGGAAAAAGGCAACGATCCGAAACTCCTGTCCAAGAGTTTGGACGACGCGCATCAACAGGTCACGCTATTGTCGTCAATGTTGAACGACCTATCGACCCTATCGCGCGCGCAACGCGGCGTCAATATGGATTCGGAAAATATCAATGTCGGCGAATTGATCGATGAATTGTATCACAAATATTTACCGGAATCAGAAAAGCGCAAATTAACACTCGAAAAATCCATCACCGTCGATGGTCAAATCTATATCGCGCGCATGTTGATCGAGGAAGTCATGCAAAACCTAATTTCCAACGCCCTAAAATACACTAGTGAGGGCAAAGTTGTCATCGGCACGCGCCCGCCCGCCCCCGGCGATGCTGACCACGTTGAATTTTACGTCAAAGATTCCGGCATCGGCATCAGCCAATCCGACCAAAAACACGTTTTTCAAAAATTTTGGCGCAGTGAAGATTACCGCACTCGCGAAACCAACGGCACAGGTCTAGGTCTGCACGTCGTCAGTCAACTCGCCGACAAAATGAACACGAAAGTCGAATTTGTATCGCGCCTCAACCACGGATCGACCTTTAGTTTTGCCCTGCCGTTAATAAAGGTCGACGAGGAATAAATTTTCCTATGTCATTGCAAGGGCATAGCCCGAAGCAATCTAATTGTCCTAGGACGAGATTGCTTCGCTCTGCTCGCAATGACCAAACATTTTATAAATACGGCGAAAAACCGTGCAATTTTTTGCGATGAATTTTCGCGTTCGGACAAATCTTTTCTAAATCCGACCAAAATCGCGCCGAGTGATTCATATGTTTCGTGTGATTTAATTCGTGCAATAAAACATAATCGATCAGTTCGTCCGGCAGCGTCATCAACGTGATATTGAGTGAAATCGTTCCGCGCGACGAACAACTACCCCAACGCGATTTAGCGTGCGTAAATCGAATCTGTTCGTACGAAAAACCGTGTTCTTGCGCCAAAAATTCCAACCGCCGCGGCAGGTATGATTTAGCTTCCTTGCGCAGGGCTTTCGCGACCCCATCCTTGATCGCGCGCGTTTTTTCGCTCGCGGAAATCATGTCATTCGTACTCACAATAATCTGCTGATTTTTCACTGTTACGGTAACATCCGCACCGTGTTCGATAATCAAACGATGCGATTTTCCAATCAAATCGCCATGCGCATAAGTTTTTTGCGGCAATATTTTGGACGACGTTTTTCGTAAATTATCACGCGAATGATCGAGCAATTTCGTAACCTCGCGATACGGCACAAAATACGGCAAATGCGCAATCATTTTGCCGTTCGGTTGGATTTTGATGCGCACATACGCCCCGCGCACCCGGCGAATTTCAATATCGCCGAATTCTTCGTCGTGAATGATTTTATTGGAACGCGGCAAAATAACCTCCTAAATTTATTGGATATACGGTCGATCGGTCGGCAAAATCGGCACAGGACGCGGCAGCGGCTTGACCACAATCGGCGCATTTTTGAGTCCGATCATTTTCTTTAACACTGTGCGCGCTTGGGTTGAATAAGTATGTTTGCCGCTAATTATTACGTTGTCACTGGCGGCTTCTGGCAACTCGCATCTGGCGACCTGAGTGTCGAATTCTTCCGGCGACAGGGCTTGCTTGTATTGATCGCCAGCGCAACGCGGATTGCGTTTCATGGAACGATGCTTGGCGGTCGGGAGATCAACCTGCACCACGACCGTCAAAACCCGAAAACCGGCTTTTGCGGCACGTCGCGCGAGTTCCTCGCGCTCTACTTCTGTAACATATCCCCCATCAATCACAAAAGTTTTCTGAGTTTTCAGAAGTTCCGTGATAATCAAATCCGCAACCTGTTGCACCATGATGTTTTCATTATCCGAATAAGTGTGATTCGCGAACAGCATCCAACGAATCTTGTCGATGCTAACAATTGCCGAACCAAAAGTTTTAGCGAATTGTTTTGCAAAAAACGACTTGCCCGACCCCGGCAACCCGACCATTTCGATAATCGTCGGATTCTCTGACCTCAATACTTCCATATTCCCTACCATAAACTACAACTATTGTAACACTTCAACTAATAATTGCCAAATTCTGCCACTTGTCGAAATTATGGCAACAGACGTCACATATACTGTCCATTGCAATTCTAGTATATTATGCACCCAAGTGTTGAATCAACCACTCGCCTGCGCGAGTGCCTTGCACCCAACCCGAACGGGCCTCGCTCATTGCAGCCGCCTCGTATCTTTTTTCTGGTTTATGCTTTGTCATAGCCTTCCTTTCCTTGTTATTATGCTATTTCCCCTCCTATTTGGAACGGGGCACACACACGTATAACTCGGATGGATTTAAAAAGCAAGCACTTTTTTCAATAATTCATCGGCACTTGCGTATTTGTCAAGAAATGTTACAACACCTCCAACTGCGCCCGAAAAGGCAGTTAAGGCTGCCAAAAAGGTTTGCCTAGTCGTTCAAGATATTATAATTGACCCTATATGCCGTTGAGCGCCCTGCACCAAATCTTTCGATCAGCTTTAAGACCATCAGTTTATCCAGCGCCTGTTTAATAGTTTCACGGTTCACACCAGTCTCCGACTCGAGTAGTCTAACACTGATTTCCTCGTCCCCGTGCTCCTTAAAATATTCCCAAACTTTACGTTGGTTTCCAGACAAATCCTGTTCGAGTCGGGAAACATGCAACAGCGACAAGGCTTCATCCGCCTGTTTCAGCGAAATCTCCAGGAAGAATCTGACCCATTTTTCGACAGATTCGTGGTGTGTGCCGAAAGTCACTTGCGAACCGCGCAAAGCGATGTAGTACTCCGCTTTGTTATTTTCGACAATTCGATCAAGTGACACATATGGGATGTATTCGTAGCCAGCTTTGAGCAGCAGTAGATCGGTCAGGATACGACTCAATCGTCCATTACCATCCTGGAAGGGATGGATTTTTAAGAACTGGACAATAAACGCCGCAATTACTATGATCTTGTGGTATTTCGGATCATTAATCGCTTCGCCGTACCATCCGATCAATTCTCGCATATACTCTGGCGTCTCGAACGCAGTCGATGTCTCGAACAGGACCGCCCTGGCATTGCCATCCGCATCACGCGCCTGGACATTGTTTTCCAGCTTTTTGTACGCGCCTTTATGTCGCTCGTCCTTGGAGGAGTATTTGAGCAATCGAGTATGAAACTCCAGGATATTGTTCTCGGTCACCTCAATATTCGAATAATTGTCATAGATAAAAGACAATAACTCATAATAGCCGCGCACTTCCTGCTCATCGCGATCCTTCATCTGCGTCCATTTCAACCCGCCGATCATAGCGCGAATCTCATCGTCAGTGAGGGCTGATCCCTCAATACGGGTGGACGCACCAGCAGAGGTAATAAGCGAGGACTTCTTCAGTCTGTCCAAGATTTGTGGACTAAGACTAGCGCCACCGATCCATTGACCGCTTTTTGTGGCAATCTCCGTAGCCATTAACTCTAACTCGCGTGGAACGCTGGCTAATCGTTTATACAGTTGTTCTCTATTCGGGTATTCCATATATACCCAATTATACCTGAATAGAAATTAAAATCAAGAGCATGGTAATATAAATTAACTTTAAATTTCACAACAGCCCCAGCCACGCCCCAAAAGGCGCAGCTTATCTCTTTATGCGCCTGTCGCATCGCTCTAAATCCTACGCCGCCCAACCTTTGCCAACCCTTGCTTTTTCTCCTATACTGGCGCCACCAATTTTAGAAAGGTGGTACATTAACAATGGAGATCAAACTGACCCTGCACGGACACAGAAGGAAAGCGATGGCGCACAAGATGAACCGGAAGCAGAGCCGAAAGCGAAGCCAAAACATCACTTCATGAGGAAGTTGTTTGGCGCGCTCAAGTTGTTTGTTCTAAACTGAAACTCCATCCACCCCACATTGGCACACACACAACGCCCGCTTGCAAAAAAGCGGGCGTTGTGGTTTGCGGGAAAGGGTTGGTTTCTCTAGAGAGGGTTATTAGGGCTTTTGTGATTTTGTAGTTTGTAGTATACTGATTATGTCAACATCTCAGAATCAGGGTCTAACAGCCCCGTCTGTATAATTGGGCAATCATTGCTTACAGGCGGTAAGAACCCTGGGGCGTTGACAACCAACAATGGTTGTCCTTTTTGTTTTCGACAACCTTATGTGTTAAACTTAATATGAAAGGAGTGCGCCAATGGAAAACAATCAAACAACATATCAACCTAAAAACACTTGGAAGATAGCGGCTATCGTACTGATTGCGGTAGTAATTACACTTGCTGGAACGACAGCGATTTTTGCATTCAAAAGCAACGATGCCGAAAACTCTAACTCAAGCAAATCGAATATTGCTTCAAATGAGGATTATGCGAAATGTCCAGACACACCAACACATGGCGACAAGGAGAACAATAACTCTAGCAAAAATTATCTCTTCATAAAGGAATGGGGTGTAAAATTTGAAATCCCGTATGGTCTTGAAGATGTAACCTATAAGACGAAGATGCTTGCCGATGGGATGATTGTTGAACTATATACAACGCTCGGAGACGACACTACAATCATAAGCAATAATGACCACGCGCCATTCATGGATAATGCGTTAGTAACCATAGTGCGATTCGATGCGAATGAAACCGATCTGGGAATGTCGCATACTGGCGTAACAATAGGCAATTACCACTATGCCTTCGCTCACCCCCAAGCATTCTATAGTTATGGCGATAAAGTGAACGAAACTAAAGAAATAATCGCTTTCACTTTGCTGTGGAGTGCCGTACACAACCTTACTACCGCTCAATAAAATCCAGATTACAAAACCTAATCTTTAATCGCTGTTTCCGCCTACCGCACCGCTTAACGTACGCCCCATCACCCTATACACCGTACTTCGACTAACCCCGGTAATATCCGCGATTTCCGTTACGCCAACACCATTGTGGTGCAACGCCAAAATCTCGCTTGCCGTTTCTGTTTCCGTGGCTGGCCGTCCGCCGCTGCGCCCCCGCGCCTTCGCCGCCGCCAGCCCGGATTTGGTGCGTTCGGCAATTAGGTCCCGTTCAAACTGGCACAGCCCCGCGAAAATAGTGAAGATCAGTTGTCCTTGTGGCGTGGTAGTATCCAACCACTTTTCGCTCAAACTTCGGAAATGCGCGCCCCTCTGGTGGATCAACTCCACGATCTCTAAAATATCCTTGCTGCTGCGCCCGATGCGGGAGAGTTCCACGACGATTACCGTGTCACCTGTTTGCAGTTCCGTCAGCATCCGGTTCAGTTCCGGGCGGTCGCGTTTTGTGCCGGTCATTTTCTCCCGGTAGATGTGCCGTTGCTCCACACCCACCGCCACCAGTTCGTCCAGTTGCCGCTCAATCGCCTGTTTTTCCATACTTGCCCTCGCATAACCTTTTAGCATTGTGCTTGCCGCCTTTCTTGTTTCGGTTGCTGAAACAAGAGGCTAAAAGCCTTGTGCGTCAAAGGTTTACGCGAGGAAAAGTTGTGTCAAAAACGTTCGTTTTTGGGACACTTTGTTTTTTGCGTGGGATTGTCGCTTTGGGTTGTGCGCTATTGCCAGTTTAACAGATTGGGAAACCACCTCTTTTCGTTGAGATACACAAGAATACGGGCTTGTATGCTATCCTTGTAGGGAAACATACGGGCTTTTGGGCGTTGTGTCAAAAACGAACGTTTTTGGAACACTTTGAAATGTAGGTAAAACAAGCCTTTATCCCGTTTGCCGCCATGGATTCCCAGAAATCACCTGCCGGATTTTAGAGCGCTGCGCCTTCGCCGTAACCCGTAAAGTGATGCATTATATCACCAGATATTCCGCTTGTCAAGAAGTTTTTTGTGACTGACAAATAAAGGTTGAAGCTGGTTACAGTAATCCCGCCCATTGCCTGTGGACGGGATCGTTTCTATTAATAAAAATGAACCGTGCCCCTACTCCCACCGCCAGGCAATACCGGAAAACAGCCCGCCGTACAAGTCGCTGAACTCGGCGCTTGCCACGCTGGTGTTCTCGAGGGAAATCAGGTGCTCGGGTCTCGGAATCCCCGGCCTGCTGAAATATGGCAACTGCTTGTAGCTCCACACCTGCACCGGCTTTGCGCCGAGGAACATCACCTCGATGCGAAACGAGAAGGTCGGTTCATGGAACGCCCGGCATTCCTCCAGCAAGCCGTATTACCGAGAAGCACAGCGTCTATCGGCTGATCGGTTCGCCGCCGGGGTATCTGGGTTACGATGATGTGCCGGTGTTTGAGGCGGTGATCAACAATCCCTACACCATCTTTATCTTCGACGAGTTGGACAAGGCCCACTCCGAGGTACTGAAAACCTTTATGTCCATTCTGGACGAAGGGCGCTGCGCCGCCAGAAAAGAACAGAAGGATCATTCCCGCGAGTACGACTTCCGTCATTGTATCTTTATCTTTACATCCAATTTCCGTTTGGGAAGTCCGGCCAAAAACAAGGTTGGGTTCAGCCCCAGCGATGAAATTGAGCGCATCAGCCACGTGGACGAAGCCGTTAACATTAGCTGGCGAAAAGAAACGCCAGAGGATAGTTTTGGCACGGTCACGCAGCGTATTTTCCGCGAGACAGAGGCCGCGCGGAAAGCCTTCGTGGAGGCAGGCGTCCTGCGCGAAATCGCCAGCCGGTTCAACTGCTTCGTCGAATTTCAAGAACTGGACGACAAGGCTAAAATCCAGATCCTCGCCAAGCAGGTCATTGCCACCGGGTGTGAATACGGTATCAAGCTGACATATATCGCCTCGGCTGTATTACAGGGACTCATCAACGCCGCCATGTCCGGCGACGCTTTGACGGTGCGTTCCTTCAAAAGCGTGATTGAGGGTTATCTCGCGGTCGCTTTCGCCGAAGCCGGGGCGCGCTATGAGGGACAGGCTGTCCGGCTGGAAGGGACGCTTGAAATGCCAAGGGTTGTAAGCGCGCAGGGGTTTCCGTGTGGTCTATGACGCCTTATGGGCAACCTCTCGGGGTTCCTATAATTCATCGTAGCGCGCCTAAAAAAAAGAAGCTCCGGAGGTAGTCACATCCTGTGACGTTCGGGAACTTCGATAGGAACATGATAGCAAACTATTTATTCTATGTCAACAACCTCGCCGTGGCGATTTACGAACCTGATTTGACTAATACGGTTGCTCTTATGAAATTGGCTGGTTAATTCTCGTTCGATCGCCCTGTCGGGAACTAGTTTCATGCGGCGCGAATCAAACACGATCTTGTCGGATTGTTTGGTGGCTTTTTTCAGATTATCTTCGACGGCGGATAGTTTGCTACTGCGTGGAGCTTTCATTTCCCACTTCTCTCCGTCTATGTAGGCGTCGGCGCTAGTTTCACGATCGCGTTCGCTTTTCTTAATAAATCTCACTTCATGACCAACTGCAGCCAGCGCCTTTGCCGTAGCCGCTTCATGAGGCCAGACATTGACATCGCCCGGCGTAATAACGTCGCCGACTTTAACTTTGGATTTCTTCATCACGAACAAGTATAGCATACTTTATCGCTCTATACACCTATAACGCTTATCCTTGTAAACTTGACAACCCCGTGCAAATGTATACAAATACGGTTTTCTTACCCCTGTAACACAGTGTCGCGTCGCTATGAAAGCAAAGCGCGAAAGTCCTTGTTATTCTACACTTTTTGCGCTATGTTTGCAGCATTAACTTTAACAAACCGAAGGGAGGCAATTTATGCAAAATAGTATTAAGAAAAAGTACCGCACCATCCTGGCAGACCCGCCGTGGGATATCCAGCAAAAGGGGACCTACGGGGCGGTCCACCACTATGACCTGATGACCCTGGACCGCATCAAG
>WRGU01000024.1 GCA_009787015.1 Candidatus Saccharimonadota bacterium
GCGACTTCGATGATAGTAAAGCCTTTTTCCTTCTTTACTTTCTTAACCTTGCACTTACATTCCGCCATATACCCATCCTTTCTTATAATTAATTTGGCTATTATCCATTGTACATATTTTTTTCAAAAACACAAGCACTTTATCCACAGATTTTGCAATTTACCCCGTCGTATCCGCCAAACCGTAAATCGGCAGTAAAATCGCGATAACGATGAAACCGATCATAAACGCCATCACGACCATGAGGATCGGTTCGATCAAGGTTTGAATACTTTTGATGGTGTTATCAACCTCTTTTTCGTAATAGTCGGCGACTTTACCGAACATAGTGTCAATACCGCCCGATTGTTCGCCGATTTTCACCATTTGCGGCACAAAGGGCAAAATGTAATCCTTGTCGGATAAGCCCTCGGATAATGGTTTACCGTTTTTAACTTTCGCTGAGGCTTGTAAAATCTCCTCGCGCACCACCACGTTCCCCACCGAATCCGCGCCGATTTTTAGCTCCTCGAGCAACGGCACACCCGACGACAGTAACGTTTCTGACGTTCGCGAAAAACGCGCCATGTACATTTTTCTAAACAGCGGCGAAAATAGCGGCATGTTGAGTTTAATCGTATCCCAGGTCTTGCGTCCCGAATCCGTCATAATCCACCATCGCAACAGTACAATCATTCCGATCATTGCCGGAATAATAATAAACCACCACTGTCCAAAGAAATCGACGATCGCGACGAGGATCAATGTCTGCATCGGCAGTTCCTTGCCCATATCCGAATACAAACTCTTAACCTGCGGCACGAGCATGACCATCATGAATACGATAACAGCGATAATCACCGCGAGAACGATCGCCGGATAGACCATCGCACCGCGAATTTTCGACATCATGTCAGCGTCGTGTTCCTGTTGATCCGCCAAACGTTGCAATGATTTGTCCAACGTTCCCGACGCCTCGCCGGCGTGCACTAATGCGATGTAAACGTTGTTAAAAACTTTTGGATACTTCGCAAAACTGTCGCCCAACGTCGCACCGGCGGAAATCGAACTGACGATGCCCATGACGACCTGCTTCATGCTGCGGTTGGCGGTTTGTTCCGCCACCGTGGTCAAGGATTGCGTGAGCGGCAGACCGGCATTTAACATCGTCGCGAGCTGTCGCGTGAAAATCACGCGATCTTTGGTTTTGATGCGTCCACCGAAACTGCCCTCATTTCGACCCATGACATTGATTTCGGTCGGCACAATGCTCTGCGCCATCAGGATTCGAGCGGCGGCGGCTTCGGATTCCGCTTGAATTGTCGAATTGATAACTTTGCCAGTTTTTTTATCGCGTGCTTTATAACTAAATGTTAACACTGTTTACCCCCTCATAATTCTTTCATATTCTGTTACATCGACCGCAAAATTACGTGCTTCATCATAAGTGATCTGACCGCCCTTGACCAACTGCGCCAAAGTATGATCCATCGATTGCATACCCTCTTGCGCCGAAGTTTGAATCACGGTGTCGAGTTGATGCGTTTTGCCCTCGCGGATGATATTGCGAATCGCCGAATTGGCAATCATGATTTCCGCCACCGCGATACGACCGCCGCCAATCGCCGGCACGAGACGCTGGGCGCAGATTGCCTGCAACATGTTGCCGAGTTGCGCCTTGACCTGGGGCTGTTGATGTGGCGGAAAGACGTTGACCATGCGATCAATCGATTGCGCCGCAGAATTAGTGTGCAGCGTCGCGAACACGAGATGCCCCGTTTCCGCAATCGTAATTGCCGCCGCAATCGTTTCCAAATCGCGCATTTCACCGATCAAAACCACGTCCGGATCTTCGCGCAGTGCCGACCGCAGCGCCGCATTAAACGAATAAGTATCATAATGCACCTCACGCTGGGCGACGACGGAGCGTTTCGATTTATGCGTGAATTCAATCGGATCTTCAATCGTGATGATATGTTGGGCTTTCTCGGAATTAATTTTATCAACCAACGCCGCCAAAGTCGTCGATTTTCCTGAACCGGTCGGACCAGTCACCAAAACTAAACCACGCGGATAATCGGCAAAAGTTTCCACTACCGGCGGCAAACCAAGTTGCGCCACCGTCGGAATCTCATTCGGAATCAAACGCAACGCCGCCGCAATATTTCCCCGCTCGTGAAAGGCGTTAACACGAAAACGTCCCAGATCGCCAAAAGTGAACGAAAAATCGAATTCCTTATCCTTAATCAGAATTTGTTGCTGTTCGGGATCGAGAATCGAAAAAGTCAGCCGCTCCACCGTTTCGGCGTCCAGCACCGGCGTGTTCGGAATCGGATTCAACACGCCATCAACGCGAATCATCGGTGCCAAACCGACCTGTAAGTGCAAATCACTGCCTTTTTGGTTGACGACCTCTTGCAATAAAACTTCAATTCTTAAATCCATTATTCCCTCCCTTAACCTACGAAACATTTTAGCACAAGCAATTAGAAATAACAAGCGGTCAAAAATACCATCCGTCATTCTGCACCCCTCCCCATGTCATCCCGAACTTGTTTCGGGATCAACTATGGTTGTATGAGATGCTGAAATAAATTCAGCATGACAAGAACAGGGTAAAGTAAAAAACCAACACCAAACAATCCCATGACCTATAGGATCACGAAAACAGTGTATCACACTTATAATTTTTTGTCAAGCCATATTCATCGCCACGCGGTTGACTTCCTCGAGCGTGGTCAAACCGTTCAGGGCTTTCAGATAACCGTCGACGTGCATCGGGATCATGCCCTGCGCAATCGCGACGCGCTGAATCTGACCCGATGTCGCGTGTTTGATGATCAGTTGTTGAATTTCCTCTGTAATATCCATGACTTCGTACAGACCAAGTCGCCCCTTGTACCCGCCCGGCGTGGTCGGCGAATCCTGACCGCGAACCAGCGTATACGACGGCGCGTTCGCCAGCGGCAGATCCTTGTACCCCAAATCTTCGGAATAGCTGGCGACTTGGCTTGGATCGGTCGGCAGGATATATCCGGCGGTTTCCTTGATATTTTGCGTTTCCATTTCGTTCGATTGATAAGTGTCGCGTTCGGTCGCCACGCGGCGCACTAGGCGCTGACCGATCACAGTGTTGATGGTCGATGCGATCAGGAATGGTTCAATCCCCATATCGATCAGGCGCGGCAGAATTCCAGCGGCAGAATTCGTGTGCAGGGTCGAAAAAACGAGGTGTCCGGTGAGCGCCGCCTGGACCGCAAGGTTCGCCGTTTCACCGTCGCGAATTTCCCCAACCATCACCACATCCGGGTCCTGACGCAAAATCGAACGGAGACCGCTGGCGAAAGTTAGCCCAACATCCGGGTTAACCTGAATCTGATTGACGCCCGGCATTTTGTATTCGACCGGATCCTCGAGGGTGACGATGTTGATTTCGTCGCTAAAAATTTCCTTGATCAGCGCATATAGCGATGTTGATTTACCCGAACCAGTCGGACCGGACGTCAAAATCATACCGTTCGGTTTGACGATCCCTTTGCGGATCATGCGTAACGCCCGACCGGCGTAACCCATTTCCTCTAACTTGAATGATGAACCCGATTTGTCGAGCAAACGAATCACGACCTGTTCGCCCCACACCACCGGCGAAATCGAGATACGCAGGTCGACTTCCTTATCGCCGACCATCACCGTGAACTGACCGTCCTGAGGTTTGCGATGTTCGTCAATTTTGAGCGTCGACAGGATTTTGATACGCGAAATCAGCGCCGCCTCGACCGATTTCGGCAGCTGCATGACCTGGCGCAACACGCCGTCGATGCGGCAACGGATTTTTACCTCTGTTTCGAGTGGCTCGATATGCACATCGCTCGATCGCGAACGTTGGGCGTATTCCAAAATCTGTGTTAGGATTTTCGAGACTGGCGAGTCTTGTGTGATAATTTTAACAGAATCTTTCTTGGTGCCGGTCGTATCCTCGACAACGCCGCCGATTGAGTTGTCGAATTGTTCAGCTTCCAGGTGATATTGCGACAGAACGTTGTTGATGCCGGTTTCGCTCGCCATATAAACTTTGATTGGGCGACCGACCGCGTTCGCCAAGAAATCGACCGCCTGGACATTCGATGCATCGAGCATCGCCACCGCCAAACGCTTCGCACCAGCGTCATCCGTTTCGCCCAGAGGCACCGCCATAAAACGCTGTGCAACATCGACCGACAAGAGCGCCAAAATCTTGCTATCGATCACCGCGCGCGACAGATCAACATACGGCACACCCGATGCGTGCGCATCCGCCTCTGTTAGCTGCTCATCGGTTAACGCACCAGTTTCGATCATGTACGCAAAAACTGGCTTGCCCTCGGCGTGAGCCTGTTCGGATAGATTATTTAACTGATCCAATGACAAAACGCCGGTCTCAACCAAATGCTGTCCGACTTTCTGTTGCAGTTCTTCAGTCAGAATAGACATGTTAGTTTACCTCGGGGAAAATGTCGCGACCTTCGGGATTATCGGGATTATCGGGATTTTCTGGATCCTCGTCGTCATCGCAATCTACTGTTGTCGTCAAACGGAAAAACTTGTCGACCTGTGTGCAGGATTTCGTATGGACTGCCGGGTTGTTGGTGACATCGCCATCAAAAATCGTGTCTTCGATTTCTGGAATCGTTGGGCTAATTTTAGTTGCGGTGGCGACGATTTCCGGATTTTCATCCAGATCTGGCAATGTTAGAGATGTAATCAACCAACCGATGAATACGGCGAACACTACTGCCAACAGAATCGATGCTATATCTTTACTCTTCATTTGGTTTTATCTCCTTGCTGCCTAACTGATAATTGACTTTCGGCAGATAGTAGGTCGTTGCGTTGATTGTGACCTGCAATTTGCCGTTACTGCCGCTGAAAGACATGCTGTTGATAGTGATCGGACGAATGGTTTTTTCGATAGCTTTGAGGAGTTCCTGGACACTATCGTAACTGCCGGTAACATCGATAACAAAAGTCATATTCTGTTTCGTCGGCATTTTGAAATCCCCAGTGGTCGTGGCGGTTCCTGTCCCATCGCCAGTGTCTACTGGCACCTCCATCACACCGCTGTTACCGCAACGTGTAACGGTCACTGCTGTCCCGTTGTCTTGCGCTTGGACATTATTAACGCGCTGTACCATTATTGCCATCGAAGCGCTCGTTTCTACGCTGTTGCATTCCATGGGTAATGCGTCAATAATAACCTGAAACACCGTGTCGTTGACGTTGCTGCTGCGCATTGATAACAATTTGTCGTTCTGTGTGAGTTTGTCGGCGTTGGCGATTAACTCCTTGATATTGCTATGATTACTGGGATCGTTAATGCTATCTTCTTCGCCGATATTTTCTTTCAGCGTGTCCACAGTCTTGCCCAACTCGCCATTAACCCTAAAACTGTATTGGATACGTTGGATGAAATTGATCGAAATCATCAAACCGACCGTTAACGCCATTGCTGCAATTGCCGCCCACATGATAACTTGTTTGCCGGTGCTCTCGATTAGCTCGCGCTTGCGCAGACCTGTGCCGCTATTAGATTGGCTATTCATTCTGCCCTCTCCTTAAACAATGGCTGATTGGGGTCTATCGGTTTGTCGCTGGGTGTGGTGATGACAGGAACGATGTCCGGCGAACCGTCCTTATCGCCCTTGATGTTAGAATTGAATACTATTGGGTTAAACGTCAACGTGATCGTGAAAGTTTCTTTCGGCGGACCGTCTGTTGCTGACGACATCGAAAATTCCGGTTCGCTGACCGATACAAACAACATTTCGGTTTTTTTAGTGACTTCTCCATCAACGTCGACATAGTACGTAATTTTGGCGGTTTTTAGGGTGTTTTCATACACGCCCAGTGAAGCCACGCTACCCGTGTCGCCGCTGACGCTAACAGTACCTGATTCATCGACGTCGACCGATGATAACCGTACACCGAAATCACCTGCTGGATTCGCTTGTTTTAGGTAATTAAGCAGACGTGTGTAAACCAACTGTCCTTTTTTCGACTCGTTGATGTTTATCAACTGATTCTGCACTGTCAAATAATTATCGAGGTTGTTGTCCTTTTTGGCTTTTTCAATGTTCGCCTGCAGTTTCGCAACCTGACCGTCCAGTGATGATCGGCGAATCGCCTCTTCCGTTAATATGCCCGACAGGATTAATACCGTCGCACCCGCCGCGATGGCGATGACGATGCAACCCGAAACTACCATGTTGCGCACCTGTTGAGAGCGTATGTACTCTTTCTTGATATCCGGTAACAAATTTAGCTGTAACATTAGAAACCTAACCTTTCCGCCAAACCGACGACGACGGCGAATTGCGAACTGATCGGGGCGATTTGCGCTTGATCGGTGACCGGAACGTTGACGTGTTGCCACGGCGTCGCAATTTGACCGGTAACACCGGTACGTTGACTTACCATGTTGAGCAGATCAGGGATAACCGCCGCGTAACCGCTGGCAAGGATCGCACCAACACCAACGTTGGCGTATTTCGTCGCAAAGAATTTCAGGGATTTTTGGATTTCCGCCATCAGTTGTTCCAACGTGGCATTGATTGCGCGGAACAGTTGACCCTCCAACTTATCCTGTCCGACGCCAAATTTGAGGATCAGCTGTTGCGCCTGTTGCGGATCGATGTTTAGATTCTGCTTGCTGGCGCGCACAAGTGATGAGAAACCGATCGGAATCGAACGCACCAATCGCGGCGCGGTGCCAATTGTCATCACCAAATCCGTCGCGTTGTCGCCGATATCAAGGATCAAACGTCCGTCCTGTACACCGTCCGGCAATAATGCCCGCGTTAACGCCAACGAATCCGGTTCGATGGCGACAATGTTCAATCCGATTCCCTCCAACAAATCCATGCGCGATTCGGTGAACTGGTTCAGAACCGACGCGATCAAAACTTCGGCCTTTTGCGGATCGTTCGGCGATGTGCCGATTACCGCCCAGTCGATTTTTGCTTCGTCGATTTTCATTGGGACGTAATTTTCCGCTTGGTACTTGATGGTGGCGTTGAGTTCGGCCTTCGAAACGTTCGGAACCTCAATGACCGACGCGAACATGCGTTGCGACGGGATGCCGATTGCGACGTCCTTAGTTTTAATGCCCGCTTGATTCATGACACTGATAATCGCTTCACCGAGAACTTTTTTATCCTGTTCAGATGAAGATTCGCTGGTTTTCGTATCGATCGGTTGCGAACCATAACGTTTCAGATCCCAACCATGCCCAGAATGCGCCAATTCGACCACGCGCACTGCTGTTGTACCGATATCTAGCGCGAAGAAACTACCCACCTTATTAAACATCATGTCGTTATTATACCATAAGCCATTTATTAAATGCAAGACATTTGTGTTACAATTATTGTATGAAGAAAAAACGTCGGATTGCCACTCTCATCGTTAATATCTTGGCGGCATCATGTGCGATCGCCAGTGTTTGGCTGCCCTGGTTTGATGGCGGCGATGCAATGAAAACTACTGTGACATTTTTCTTTGGGATTTTCAATTTTATGCCGACCACTGCATTCACTTTCACCGTGGCGGCGGTAATTTTCCTAACCGCGGCACTCATGATCGTCGCGGCGATCACGGCGCTAAAAGTGTTCGACATTTTGAGCGCGATTTTCGGATTCTTAGTCGTTGGACTCTGGGCGTTCAATAGCGGTTTTTCGGGCGATTTTAACATCAATCGCATCGGTTTCGGCGCGATTCTTATGACGACCGCTGTTATTTTATCGATCATTTCCCTATTTATTTTTAGAAAGCGCGAAAAATCATGACTGTTAGAGAAAATATTTCATTATCCGAACTGACGACCATGATGGTCGGCGGCGTTGCACGCTATGTTTTCACCTGCGAGAACAACGAGGATATCCGTTATGCCATGAAATTCGTGCGGCGCGAAAATTTGGCGTGGTTCGTGTTGGGTGAAGGTTCAAACGTCATCGCGAACGGCGATTTTGACGGCGTGATTATCCTGAACCGAGTTAAGGGTTTCGAAAAAGTCGACGATGAAACTTACAAAATCGGAGCGGGTGAAAATTGGGATAAAACTGTGGAAAAACTCTGTAAACTCGGGTTGTCGGGTGCGGAATGTCTGTCGCTGATCCCTGGACTCGTCGGTTCGTTCCCCGTTCAAAATGTCGGTGCGTATGGTCAGGATATTTCGCAAGTTCTGCTGGAACTGACCGCGTACGATGTCAATGTCGACGAATTTGTGACCCTGCCCAACGCAGAATGTGCTTTCGGTTATCGAAATAGCATTTTCAAAGGTCAGACCGATCGCCATCTCACCATTTGCGATGTGACGCTGCGATTATCGCGCGAATTTTTGCACCCGCCGTTTTACGATTCCCTGCAAGAATATCTGAACAAAAATAATGTTCAGGATTTTTCGCCGATGTCCCTGCGCCACGCCGTTATCGCGATCCGAAATTCCAAATTACCACCCGTCGATAAAATCCCCTCCGCTGGATCGTTCTTTAAAAATCCCATTTTAAGTCAAGACGAAGCACAAAAATTCCTACTTCGCTTCCCCGACGCGCCGCATTGGGCGTCATCGAACGGCGCGGAAAAATTATCCGCTGGCTGGCTCATCGACCAGGCGGGTCTGCGCGGTTACCGCAATTACGGTTTCCAAATCTACCCCGACAACACCCTCGTCATCACAAACATCAACAACGGCACCGATAAAGGTCTCTCCCAATTCCGCACCGAGATCATTGAAAAAGTTCAGGAAAAGTTCGGAATTACTTTACGTCAAGAACCGGAAAATTTGGAAAATCCGGCGAACTTATGACTTCTTTTCCCCAACCGCACCGATCCCGATAGCGTCCCAGGCACTGCCGCCGGCCGAAACCTCGGCAAACCTCACGAAGCCGCGATTATAGGAATGAAGCGAACCAATACTGGTCGATAATTCAATATGTCGATTCAATGTGTTGTTATTAGCGGTCACACCTTTCAATGCTACTGCCGATAAGTTTTGGGCGACAACATGTTCGACGCTGATGCACAACATCTAAACCGCTGAAGCGTCGCTCCAGCGCCGGTCTGATCTTTTTATTGAAATCTTCAATTTGGTCCGAGCGACTTCTGCTGATTGAATAGGCTTCTAGGTCTTTAAAATAATACTGGTCATACTGTTCAATACCTTCAACGGCCGATTTTAATAATACCGCCAAACGACCGAATTCGCCGACTTTAGGATGGGCGTTTAGCGCCCGACTATGATTTTCGCGCGCCCAATCTGATACATAAACATCAAGTGGCAACTTCATTGCATCTTTATGTGTAATATAGTCCATAACTGATAAGCCTGGCACTAAAAATACCTGTGTCGGATCGATTTCTGGATTTTGCGATAAAATCTCCGTGAGATCGCTTTTGTGCGCCCTAATATAATCTTCGCCCGTACGAATATAAGTATACACCCCCCCCCACGAAAATTGTAAGCGTACGCTTTATCATTCACAGACAATTAGTGTAAAATAGAATACATGAAAATTCTTTCTGATCAAGAAATGCGCAGGTTCAGCGCGGAACTGGGCGCAAAACTCCGCGGTGGCGAAATTATTGAACTCGTCGGCGACATTGGTGCGGGCAAAACCACGTTTGTTAAGGGTCTGGCGATGGGTTTGGGCGTCGATGACGACGTGCAATCACCCTCCTTCACCATCAATCGCAAATATGATGCGCGCGACGGGCTGATTTTGAATCATTACGATTTTTATCGTTTGAACGACGCCGGAATTCTGAATATGGAAATCGCCGAATCGATCGAACATCCGAAAAGTATCACTGTTATCGAATGGGGTGAAACCGTGCGCGATGTCCTGCCCAACGATCGAATCGTGATTAGGATTGATTATTTACCCGACGTTGGACGCGAAATTGTGTTCGAAATTCCGGAAAAATTCGCGCATCTATGTTAAAATATGTTTATGTTTAAGAAAAATCGCAAACCTATCATCGGCATTGTTGCCAAACCGTATTATCACAGTGGTCAACCCAAAGAAGTCACCGTCGACGATTGGCGCATGTCGATCGAAAAATGCGGCGGCGTGCCGATTTCGATCCTCCCCCCGCAATCCACGCACGACATCGCGAAAAAATATAACGTCGAAAACGCCAACGTCCGCTCTGCGCCGGACCTGACCCTTGCGGAAAAACGCGATTTATTTCAAGTTTTGCGCCTCTGCGACGGCATAGTGTTGGAAGGCGGCATGAGCTGCCACCGTTACGAAATCGACATCGCGAAATGGGCGATCGACCACAACGTGCCGTTGATCGGTTCATGCGCCGGTTTCAACAACATCGTTTGGGCGGCGGGCGGCGAAGTCCGTTGGGGCACGAAAGACGAAATTGCCCGCCACAATCGACCCTACGCCGAAAAATACGTCCACGACGTCACCGTCATGAAAGGTTCACACCTCAGTAAAATCGTCGGCGTCGATGCGCCGCGCCTTTGCGTCAACTCCCGCCACTGGATGATGGTCGAACCGGCAATGGTGAAGGATCTGAATATCGTCGCCGTTTCCGACGATGGTCTCGTCGAAGCCGTCGAACTCCCCCGCAAAAAATTCGTCCTCGGACTCAAATGGCATCCCGAATCGATGATCGATTATGACCCCCACCAACGCAAAATCATCGAGAATTTCATTGACGCATGTAAATAACGTCGTAACCAGCCCCAGTCATTGCGAACGAACTCCCGCTCCTTCTCACCGTTTCGTCCGCCTCGCTCACAGAGCAAGAGGTCGGCGGTCTGAAACGGTTCGCGTCGCTAATCTGTGACGCGAAGTAACGCTTGACAAAAAAGCATAAGTGTGATACACTGTTTTCGTGATCGGGTATGGTCATGGGATTGTTAGGTGTTGTCATTTTTACATCGACAACACTTCCCCCATCGCCACGACCGCTAATCGGCGACCGGCGCTGCTGCAACTGCCAAAGATGTCTATGCGGTCGTCCTCGTCTTCTCTGATGTAATCCTGTGACCGCGTCACAGGATTGTAAATTGCTTCTCGACCACTAATTTGTACGCCATCGGCTGTTTGCTGATGTTTCCTCCGCATATCGCGACGCATCGCAATCGATTGCGCGTACAGTTGCAGGCTCGGTGCTACGCCCAACCTAACCGCCGACATTTCTTTCCCGAATACGGCGTGAATCTTTTCATTGACCTTTTTATCTTGGACTTCACGTTGATCAGGATCTCCACTGTAAGATTTTCCTGAATCGCATTCATGAATTTTCCGATCCATCAGTAGAACCCCGCCCGAAGAGAATTGTTGATGAATTTCTTTCTTTGCTTCGCCCCAACCCCATTCATAAGGACTCCAATACGGACTGTTGCTAGTTAAATTTTTTGCTTTCAAAAAGTCGCGCAATGCGTCGAGCGGCAAATCTGTGGCATCGAAATTTATCAGAATGCCGGGATGCGGCAATTCTAAACCTTTATCATACATCATGTGCGCGCGTTTTTGGACATTTCGTTCCTGCGTCCGAATCCAATCAACCGCATCGCCGGTACGTTTGCTCGCGGCGAAAAGTTCGAGAGTGGCGGCAAAATCCGATCGCGGCAAAAATGGTTTAACGAATTCCCCTCTGTTCTCCTGCGGCTTGAATACGCCGCTCACAACATCAAAACGTTCCGACATATTATCTCCTTACACTTTAATATGTCAAGTATACCCCCCCTCCGCGGAAATTGCAAGCGTAAGCTTTTCCGTTTATCGCGGGCGTCCCATCGCAATTTCGCGAGCATGGTCGATGATTTCGTCCAGGTTTTTCAGTTTTTCCGCTGCTGCTTCGTCGCGCGGGACGAGTTTCGTGATGCCAAACTTTCGCGCCGCCGCCAGGCGCAATAATTCGTCGGCGAACGCCGGGTTTTTTGGCAAAATCGGTCCATGCAAGTATGATCCGAACACATTATTTGTTCGTGCGCCCTCGGTCCT
>WRGU01000025.1 GCA_009787015.1 Candidatus Saccharimonadota bacterium
GGGGGGGGTTGTATATATGTTACGCTGATGGTCGACAACCTTCGCATAATCCGCCAAAAGTGGAGTGATCGCCGTCTGGGCAACGGGTGCCGACTGCTTATTCTTCTTGCTCCACGGGGTGGTATCCACGACTTCACCCGGGGCTCTTTTTAGCGCTTTCATTTCCTAATTAACTCCATATTTTATAAGGGAACACCTAACAATTCCGTCGATTTTCCCTTCGACTCTACCATTGTAGCACACTTCAATAAAAAAGTCAAGCATTTTCGACAGTTTTATTGCGAAAATCGGATGATTCGCCTATAATATAAGATATGAAAAGCACCAAAAACCCTTTGCTAGAAAAATTTTGCTATGTTTCGCAGGATAATTACCTGTTTTGCCGTCCTGAAACCGACAAATTGGGCTACATTTATTCCGACAGTGCGACATCGTGCATTATTTTGGTCGTCGTCGGCAAGGATAAAGCGGGCGAAACCCTGGTCGCGTTGGCGCATTTGAGCCAAAAAGCGCGTTTCGAGGCGTTTTTTGAGATGATTGAACGCGAATTTGCGGGCGGCGTCGCCATTTACGCCCAGGGTGCCAATCCGGCGTCCGAGGCGGTCGAAAATGCGAACATTTTGTCGAATTGGATCGCGGAAAAAACTCGCCATTCAAATGACCAAACCGCGACGTCGGAAATGTTTATCGAACAATGCATGATCGCGTTGGGCTTGAGCGATTCTGATGCTGGTTTTGGGCAATACGGTGTTAATGTCGATCCGCGTGCCGCCAATTACCTAAAAGTTTCCAATAAATACTTTGAAATCACGCCGGAAATTCGCGATCCAGAGGGCGGTGTGCAGACCTTGTTTTGTATCTTTGGCATGCCGGAATTAGTTTTACATGACGCAAAAATTCCTTTTACTGCACAAGAAAAAGATATGTTAATCGAAAAAGCGCGGAAGGCAAATTGGACGAAGTTATTGGAGTATAAAAAGGACGAGCTCCTTCAAAAATGTTCCACAACGCCCGATTTTGAACCAGCGTGGTTTTGCGACGCGCTGATCGAATCCGCCAAATTGGTGCGGGATTACCGATAGCGGTTTGTGTATCTCTGTAAACTATAGTAAAATATTCTTATGGTAAAGAGAAAATCCGAAAAATCGCTCCTAAGGCGCACTTTGCATCATTATTTCATAGAGGTGAAAGCGATGTGGCGTTACAATTTGCCGCTGGTCATTCTGATGCCGTTGGCGCAGTTTGGCGGTTTCGTGGCGACCTGGATTATATCGATGGTGATTAATCGTTTAACGACCAATCCGCCGGTCGCGGATCAGGTTTTTGTGGTTTTTTGGCCACATTTGGTGGTTTATGCGGCGGTGTTTATGGTTGGCGAACTGTTTTTGTATCGTTTCAATCTGTATTTGTTATGGAAAGCCGAACTGATTTCGATGCAGAGATTGCAGGAAAAATGTTTCAATGCGCTCGCGGAACAATCAATGCACTTTCACAATAGTCGTTTTGGTGGCAGTTTAGTGACGCAACAAAAACGTTTCGTGAACGGATACGAGCGGTTTATGGACACGACGTTTTGGACGACGTTGCCGCTCATCTGTACATTCGTGTTTTCTTTCGCGATTTTAGGTCCGCAATTGCCGTGGTTTACGCTGATTTTGGCGGTTTTGTGCGCTGGATTTATGGCTTTTGCGGTGTTTACTTCGAAAAAACTGAACATTTTATTCCGCAACGAGGCCGCCGCCGAGAGCAAGGTAACGGGGCAGCTCGCGGATTCGATCACCAATGTTTTCGCGGTCAAGGCTTTCGCGAATGAAAAACACGAAGGGAGATTGTACGGCGAACGCGTCAAAACCTGGCAGGACAATTCAATGGCGACGATGTGGGGTTTCGTCAAACGCGATTTCGGATTTGGTGTGATTCTCGTGATGATCGCACTCGCGACCTTTCTGTTTTTGATTGGCGGTAACGCGTGGTTTGGTGCGCCGATCGGAACGCTGGTGCTCGCGGTGACGTATATGCTGCAGATCTGGAATCAGCTATGGAAATTTAACAGCGTGTTGCGCGATTATAACCGCGCTTTTGCCGATGCGCAGGAGATGACGGAGATTCTGGATCTGCCGGTGGCGGTGACGGATAAAGCCGGCGCGACGGATTTACGTGTGGATCGTGGTGAAATCGAATTCAAAAACGTGATTTTTCGCCATCAAGATGCCAAGGAAAATATTTTTAACGGTTTGAATTTAACGATTCCGGCAGGTCAGCGTATTGGTTTGGTTGGACATTCGGGTTCGGGCAAGACCACTTTTACGAAATTATTATTGCGATTTTCCGATGTGCAGGGCGGAGAGATTGCGGTTGATGGGCAAAATATCGCGCAGGTCACGCAAGAATCCCTGCGCCACGCTGTCGCCTATGTGCCGCAAGAACCGCTGTTGTTTCATCGTACAATCGCGGATAATATCGCGTATGGTAAATTGAACGCGACGATGGCGGAAATTCGCGAAGCGGCGCGCCTCGCCAACGCGTTGGACTTCATCGAGGATTTGCCGAAAAAATTCGCCACCCTGACCGGCGAGCGCGGCGTGAAATTGTCCGGCGGACAGCGTCAGCGCATCGCCATCGCCCGCGCGATTTTGGCGGACGCACCGCTCTTAATTTTGGACGAAGCCACTTCGGCGCTCGACACGGAAAGCGAGAAACTAATTCAAGAAGCCCTGAAAAACCTGATGAAAAATCGCACTTCGATCGTCATCGCTCACCGCCTGTCGACCGTCGCCGAACTGGATCGGATATTAGTTTTGGAAAACGGCCGCATCGTCGAGGACGGTTCGCACGCCGAACTCATCGAAAAATCCGGCGTCTATGCCCGATTATGGAACCGCCAAACGGGGTTGATTAAGGAATAAAACCCGCTCTACTCACCGCTCTGTTCGCCTCACCCCGGACGTAGAGGGGGTTTAAAGGGTTCGTCGTTCCAGGGCGGTTCGCGTCGCTATTCGCCCGCAGGTTTTTCCTCGGTTGATTCCTGCTCGCTCGGGACGGATTCGGCGGCGGTTTCATCGGCGCCTTCGGCGCGTTCAGCGTCGGCTGCGGCATCTGCGGCGGCGTTTTTGGCTTCCAGGGCGGCGGGTTCGTAAACGGTGGCGACGACGATTTCAGGATCAAAGTCGACGATCTCAACGCCCTTTGGCACCTTGGCATCCGCGAGAGTTAATTTTTCGCCGTGTTCGGTCAGTTTCGAAGCATCGAGCTCGATATTTTCCGGCAGATCGGCGGCTTTGGCTTTAACACTAATATGCTCCAGCGCGGGCAAGATAATCAAACCGGCGCGTTTGGCGGGCGATTCGTCTTCGCCGACAAAAACCAACGGGACTTCGGTGTGGACGACTTCGTCGGCACGGACGACTTGGAAACTGATGTGGGTGATGTCGCGTTTGGCGGGTGCGCGGCTGATTGATTTGATGAGCGCGGTATTCTTCTTGCCGTCTAATTCGAGTTCAACAGGGCTGTGGCGACCGGCTTTATCGACGACGCGCAGGGCTTCCTGTTGCGGGAACTGGACATTTTGCGGTTCGAATTCCGAACCATATACCACGGCGGGGACTTGACCCTCGCGGCGCAACTGGACAACCTTTTTGCCGGCAACATCGCGTTTTGCTAACATTAATTTAATCTTATCTCTCATATTCCTCCTTAAAATTTCCTAGATATTATATCATGTTGACAGAAAATCACCAAATGAGTGTCATTGCCGGATTTATTCCGGCAATCCATTACTTCGGGGGATTACATTTGGAATAGGAATAATATTATTACACATATTTATACCAAGTAATGGATTCCGCAACAAATGCGGAATGACAAGAGTTTAATCGGGGTTCATATAATACGTCGACCTCTTGATGTCTTTCTGAAAACGAACACTGTCGACGGTTTGGTAGTGAAATGAATAACTGCGTTCAGGTGATTTGATTTCGTACGGCGGACAATCCCAATGAGCTTTTTCGGAATATGTATCGTCGGGATGGTGTACGATGAAATGAAAATCTTCGACCAATCCTCGACCGTTTTTATGCACCATAAAAATCGCCTCCATCGCATCGCGCGACAGGCTTGTTGTGAAATTAAAGAATTTCAGATCCCTTTGGTAGGCCTCGAACAACTCCTCGCCCGAGATTAAGTCGATGCCCAGCAAAGTGGCGGGCAATTTCTCGTGACCAGATATTGATCCAGGATTATACAGACCATAACCATGCCCCTTCTTGACCGGCGCAGTTGCCCCAATTGTCCAGGCGAAGCAATTGGTAGTATTGTCTAGAATCGGATGTTTTTCGTAAATTTTCTTCTGGTCGGCAAAAGTTAATATATGTCGATTTGCATCGACACTAGCACAAATATGAGCGATAATCTCATTACGCGAATATTCAGGTTTCCCCAGGGGTTGGCGGGAGGGGGTATAAGTGTCCATCCTACCATTGTATCACACTTATGTAAAAAAGTCAAGTATTAATGTAAATTACAAGGTATGGTATAATTTTACTAGAATGTTACTAAACGATGATCAGCAAGCCCTAATTGCCGGCGCGCGCAAGATTCTGGTGATTCAAGCGGAAAATCCGGACGGTGATTCGTTGGGGTCGGCGCTGGCGCTGGAGGAAATTTTCGGGGCGATGGGAAAAACCGTCGTGTTGCATTGTCCGGTGCAAATCCCGACCTATTTGCGGCACATTGAGGGTTGGGATCGCGCATCGTATGATTTCCCGACCGACGCGGATCTCGGTGTTATTGTGGACACTTCGAGCAAAATTTTGCTCAGTAAAACGCTCGCCGATCCTGTGGCGAAAAATTGGTTGGAGCATCGTCCGATATTAGTTTTCGATCATCACGTGACCGTAACGCCGGATTTGCCGTTCGAGGCGCAATATATTATTTCCGAAACGGCAGTGGCGACGGGCGAACTGATTTTTGATATGTGTCAGGAAACGGCTTGGGCAATTAACGCTGCGGCGGCGACTAATCTGTTTATTTCGATTATGGCGGATAGTTTGGGGTTGACGACGACCGCGACGACCGCGGATTCGTTCTTTACCTGTGGCGAATTGGTTAAGTTGGGCGCGAATCCGTCCGATATTGACGAAAAACGCCGCGAACTCATGAAGAAAAAACCGGAAATCCTGAAATATAAAGGTCAGTTGATCGAGCGGATCGAGTATTACAACAGCGGTCGCACCGCATTGGTCTTCGTATCGTTCGAGGAGATTCAAAAATACAGCAATGATTACAATCCAACGATGTTGGTGCTCGATGAAATGCGTTTGGTTTACGGGGTTGATGTGGCGATTGGGGTGAAAACTTATCCAGATGGTAAATTGACGGGCAAATTGCGCACGAACATTCCGGTCGCGGATCAAATTTCCGGATATTTCGGCGGCGGCGGTCATCTGTTCGCGGCGGGTTTTCGGGTTTATGAACAGTATGACAAGTGGCTGACTGAATTTATCGGGATGATGGAAAAAATTTATGCGGAATATGATAACGGTGAAGTGGTCGCGATACAACCGCAGCACTTAGATGACGGCGATAACGCCGCAATAACGATCGATAACGAACATTTAGGTAATTTTAGAATAAGAAAGGGCGGGGAAAGTGGAGATCATTAACATAATTGGGTTTTGGTCGGGCGTGGCGATGGAATTCGCCGCCGTCACAATATTTACGCGCGAAACGTTGAGATTTTTCAAAAAGAAAAAACCCGTCGCCAACGTCAGGCAACTCGCCACGCTGGCGGCAACGGAATTGGAAGAATCGAAAAAATGAAATTGTTTAGTAGTCTCTCGCGCACGGTGGATGATTTTTCGCCTTTGCACGACGTGGTGCGGATTTATTCGTGTGGACCAACGGTTTACAATC
Source organism: Candidatus Saccharimonadota bacterium (assembly GCA_009787015.1). Lineage (GTDB taxonomy): Bacteria > Patescibacteriota > Saccharimonadia > Saccharimonadales > Saccharimonadaceae > WRGU01. The sequence goes on from WRGU01000025.1 coordinate 5,911, forward strand.
ACGCGCACATCGGCAACCTGTCGGCATATATTTTCGCGGATATTTTGCGTCGAACGTTTCGTTTGGCGGGTTATTCGACCAAGCATGTTATGAATTTTACCGATGTTGATGATAAAACGATTCGCGATTCGCGGGCTAAATATCCGGATTTGGATTCGACGGAGGCGCTAAAAAAACTAACGCATTATTACGAAAAAGTTTTTTTGGACGAAATCGCGCAGGTCGGCAACGACAACAACGCGGTTGATTTCGTACGCGCGACGGAAAATATCGTCGACATGCAAGATTTAATTCGGAAATTATTAGCAGAGGGCGTCGCGTATCTGGCGGAGGACGGGATTTATTTTTCGATCGCCGAATATCAAAAAACACGCGTCTATGGTCGGTTATCGCACATCGAAATCGCGGCGGACACCAGGTCGCGCGTCGATAACGACGAATACGACAAAGAATCAGCGCAGGATTTTGCACTATGGAAGGCGCAAAAGGACGGTGAACCAGCGTGGGATTTTGACGTTGATGGTAAAAATTTCGCGGGTCGTCCGGGTTGGCACATTGAGTGTTCCGTGATGTCGGTGAAAAATCTCGGTCAGCCGTTCGACGTTCATACTGGCGGCGTTGATCTGATTTTTCCGCATCATGAAAATGAAATCGCTCAATCGACGGCGGGGTCGCAACCCGCGCAATATGCGAACTTTTTCGTACACAACGAACATTTGTTGGTTGATGGCAAAAAGATGAGCAAATCCGCGCATAATTTTTACACTTTGCCGGATATTTTGGCGAAAGATTTCGATGCGCTCGATTTTCGCATGTTGGTATTGCAATCGCATTATCGATCTGCGACGAATTTCAGTTGGGATAATTTAACGGCGGCGCGCAATCGTCGGCGGAATTGGCGGAACGTGGCGGAACTGCGCCATCAAACGCCGGATTCGGGCGATGACGGACAGACTGAAATCGTTAATAATTTACTGGACGAGGCGGCGGCAGCGCTCCTGAACGACATTGATACACCAAATGCACTGAAATTCCTGGACCAAATCGTGGATATTTTTACGAACCATATTGATAACTTAAGTCACTTTGCGCTCGATAACTTTATAAAGTTTATCGACGATAATTTGGGACTCGACCTCTGTAACTGTACGTCGGACATCACGTCTGCCCAGTATGACTTTATAAAGTTACGCGCCGTCGCGCGCGATCAAAAAGATTGGGCAAAATCCGACGAAATCCGCGACGAACTACTAAATCAAGGCATCGAAATCAAGGACACCAACATCGGACAAATTTGGGCGCGGGAGTAAGGGTTCCTATTTCTGATCTGGTTTCTTTATGATGTGCGGCAATTGAGGTTTGACGAACTGGCGTTTTTCGGTTTGAAAGACGATGACGATGCTGGGGGCTTCGTTGCTGGCGTCAATCTCTTCGCCGTTTGCCGCGGTTTTCTTGATATGGCGACGTTTCATGAAATCACGCACCAAAACCATGACGCAACCCGCGACCGGAATCGCGACCAACGCTCCCAAAATACCCGCAACCTGCCAACCGACGATGATGGCGATGAGGACGGTCAAAACCGACATATTGAGTCGTTTACTTTGGATTTTCGGTGCGACGATGTTGTTTTCGATTTGTTGTTCAATAATAAAGTAAACCAAATAGATCACCGCCGCAGGCCACGAGTAGAGCGCCAACAGCAGCACTACGAGCCCGCCGCCGATAAACGCACCGAATATCGGAACAAACAACATCATAAATATCACCAACCACGCCGTCAGTGCGAGCGGCAGCGCGAGCGCGGGGAAGAACTGCGACAAAATCGCCACACAGGCAGCGGTCATGGTCGCGGAAATCGCCGCCACCATCATCTGTCCGCTAACGTAATTGCTCACGACGTCGTACATTTTGCGCGCGATGCTCTGGTGGTGGGCGCGGCGTTCTTTGTCGCTATACAACAACCGCCAGAATTTTTCTTCCCATTCCGGACCTTCGATCAAGATCAGGAAGGTCAAAACTGATACAAAAATCGCGTTGAGAATTACGCCGATCAACCCGTTCAGGGCATTTATAAACAACCCGCCGATATTCGTTGCGATGTTGCCGATTTGCGATTCCAGATCCTTGAGCCAGCTATTCCAACCCGCCTCGAGGTTATATTGCCGCAAAAATCCGCCGAGCCAATTTGAAGTGCTTTGTAAACTATGGATTGTATCAGGCAGAGTTTTGAGAAAATTCGAAACTTGTTCAGTTATGATCGGCACGACGCTAAAGAAGATCGTGACAATCACCGCGACAATCACCAGATAAGAAACCGACGTCGCGAACACACGCGATTTACCGGGCAGATGACGCGCCAAAAACGATACCGGACGATTGAGCACCAACGCCAGGAAAAAGGATATTAGGATCGTGATGATCGCGCTGCGCGCCAAAAAAATCGCGCCGATAACCGCCGAAAGACCAATAATCACCAACCAAAATCGCACAAATGTCATTGTGTCGACCGTAATCTTGTTGTTTTTCATTCCCTAACCACCTTTCCTCATTGAATTAATTCGCTGGTGCCCGAGAGAGGACTTGAACCTCCACCTGAAGAATCAGACTACGACCTGAACGTAGCGCGTCTACCAATTCCGCCACTCGGGCATGTAAACATTGTAACATATTAAATTAAAAAATATGCTAAAATTGGACTATGAAATCACTCGTTAAGTCGGAAATTATTGTTCAAGACACATCGGTGTCGGCTATGCGCGTTGGTAATATTGATTATACGTCTGGGATTCCAGTCGGTTAGAAATGAGCCGGGACGTCTTTTTGTTACTCCAACCAGTTGGATTAAAGACACAAACGCCATTGGTATTATCACAAAATCGGGTCGTTACGGCGGTGGCACTTTTGCGCACCCCGACATTGCTTTTGAATTTGCCAGCTGGATTTCGGTCGAATTTAAATTAAGAAGTGTTTTGTGAAACTGCTTGCCCCATGCAAGCAATCTGTTTCGTCGTTATATAAACGTATCCCGGATAGCCACCGCGCTTTTTTGGATGACGTTAATACCAAAGCAAAGATAGAATACAAAAAGCAGGTTCGCCTTAGGTATTTCTCCGTTCGGTGCATCCCTGCGTCGTGATTTAATTATATTATAGCAAGGATTTGTTTTTGAGTCAAGCGCATCACTATGACCCAGTTCTGAATCTATCCGCCAAACCAATCAATTCGTGATTTAGGTTGCCCGTCCATAACGAATCCGCGAGCCAGGCGGTGTTTTTGTCGGATTTGTATGCTTTAGCGAGTTTGCCGAGTTGGGTTCCGATGTGGATTAGGAGTTCCCGATAACTTTCGCGAACCGCGTCGGGATCATCGGGGTCTAAACGATCGCGTTTATTGGCGTAGGTTTCGTGTGTGGTGAATTTTGTCCAAAATTGCTCAAATTTTTGATTATCGAAATCGTCGGCGCTCGAGGTTAGGTCGCGGAATTTCACGATTTCCTTGAAATATGGATCGAAAGGCAGTTCGCGCCAATCTTTCCGATCAATCCCGCGTAAGGCGTAGGTCGCCATTTTCTCGATATACGCCAGCGTTTCGACCATCGACGGGTGAATACCGATGTCGTCCTGCTTTGCGAGCAAAATTTCATTCGCACGTTTGACGAGCGCGCCGACTTGGTTCCAATCGACCAAAACTTCGCCAGTTCGTTTGTTGAGGTGAACGTTGAACTGCTCCAATAAATCGTCTAATTCCCAGTTGCCCTCTTCGTCGTACGGCATCGGTTTTTCGAATAGCATCGGCGCCGTGTTTCGGACGAGGCGGCGGAGAAGGTTGACAGCTTTTATTTTCTCGCCGGCGTCCAATTCCCAATTCGCTTGATCGAATGGGTGAACTTCCCGATCATAGTTTTCGAGATGAAATGCATAATCTTCAAAATTTATATAATATTCCGCGTCCGGCGACGCCTGTCGCTCGGCGACAAGTTGTTTGAGGTGCTCGGTTTTTTGCGCGAATAATTTCGGGTTGTCGGGATCTTTCGACGCTTCGTAATATTGCAACATCGCAGAAAGCAGTTCATGCGCGCCCGGGCGTTCGTCGTGGATAAACTGTCGAGATCTAAATAAAATAGTTTCCAGTGCGCGCGCGTCTTCGCGATTGGCTGTAAATTTTTCGTAATCGTCGGACGGGAGGTCCTTTTTAATTTGAATCAAATCGCGAATATTGCGCGGATTGACTTTCTGTACCAAACAATGGATTTTGTAATCACCTGCGCCGAATTTACCGAGGACGTCTCTGTTGGGGTGGTAGTCCAATTGTTCCTGCACACCGATCAGCTTCGCGTCGTTTTTGTCCACGCCCGGAAAAACGTTGCGTTTGAAACCCTCGACGCGGGTTTTGTCGAGGTTCTGATATTTGTAATAATCTGACAAAATGTTTAACTTTTGCCTCCAGTGGTCATTACCACGTATTTCCTGACAAAGGCGCAGATAGTCCATTGCGCCCTCTGGGTCGTGAAAATTCGCAGACGTGCGCATCGCAATAGAGATCTCGAAAAAGTTGCCGTACTTTCGAAAATAATCCATGAGTTCATCGGAATATTTTTCGCTGGTGGCGAATGAGTCTCCGGGGATAAGTAGACGCTGGATAATTCTGTTTAAATTGTCGCTATTGAAACCATGATCGAAAAGAGTGTCGGGATTCGGTTCGGGGACGTCCGACATTTGCAACCATTTGTCGATGATGCGATCGCGGAGTTCCTGATCCTCGTGCGTAGGAGGTGTGTCGTTAGTGACAATCTCGCGTATTTTCTTATTTTCGTGGGGAGGGGTTTGGACGGAAATCGACGACGACATACCACCGATTTGACGGCTAACGAAGTCGCGTTTCGAGCGCATGGATGGGCGGTAAATTTCACCTAGCATACAATTATTTTACCATAAACGAAAACTTTTGGCATTTACACAGTTTCGTTGTAAAATGTATGGGTAATAATGAAGGGGGTAGTATGATTAAACTTGATACGACGCGGATCGCGAAACTGGATTTGACGGTTGATTCGGCGAAAAATAATGAAATTATCGAACGGATTCATCAGGATAGTTTCGGCGGATGGTTGAATTTGCCGGATAATTATGATCGGGACGAATTTATGCGCATTTTGGCGGCGACGAAACAAATCCAGGCAAATTCGGACTTCTTGATCTGTGTCGGTATTGGCGGGTCGTATCTCGGTGCGCGCGCGGTGATTGAGGCGCTCGGCAATACGAGCAAAACTACTGTGCTGTATGCGGGGAATTCGTTGAGTACGATCGAGTTAAATAAGATTATCAAAACCATCGCTGGACACGATTGGTCGATCAATGTGATCAGCAAATCCGGTACGACCACTGAACCGGCGATTGCGTTTCGCATTCTGAAACAAAAATTGATCGATCAATACGGCGAACAGGAGGCGGGCGCACGCATTTATGCCACAACCGACGCCGTCAAAGGCGCGCTGCACGACGAGGCGGTCGCCGCCGGTTACCATCGTTTTGTTGTACCGGACGACATTGGCGGGCGGTATTCGGTTTTGACCGCTGTGGGGCTATTGCCGATTGCGGTGGCGGGAATTGATGTCGCGGAAATGATGAAGGGTGCGGCGGACGAATCGCACGAGTTGATGGAAAATGCCGGCGGTGATGCGGCGGTTTATGCGGCGGTGCGGAATTATTTGTATTCTGATGGCAAAAACATCGAAATTTTGGCGAATTTTGAGCCGACATTCGCGTATTTCAACGAGTGGTACAAACAGCTCGCCGGCGAATCGGAAGGCAAGGATCAAAAGGGCATTTTCCCGGCGTCGGTGGTGTACACGACTGATCTACACTCAATGGGACAGTATATCCAGGACGGCAGCCGCGACATTTTCGAGAGCATCATCGATTTCGCCGATGCGCCGGCGGAGAAAACCAACATTCCCAAAACCGCAGAGGACACCGATGGTTTGGGTTATTTGACGGGGAAAGCGTTGGACTATGTGAACGCGAAAGCGTTAGAGGCGACATTGAACGCCCACCGCGACGGCGGAATTTCAGTGCTCCGCATTATCGTGCCGGATATTTCGGCGCGTTCGATCGGTGCGTTGATTTATTTCTTTGAACTGACCATCGCCATGTCCGGATTTATATTGGGCGTCAATCCGTTCGATCAACCCGGCGTAGAAGCGTACAAAACCGAAATGTTCCGTTTGTTGGGCAAGCCGGGTTACGAGAAATAAAATTTGTGCTATAATACTTGTTGTGGCTTTGGGTCGATAGCTCAGTTGGCTAGAGCGCGGCATTCACACTGCCGAGGTCAGAGGTTCGAGCCCTCTCCGACCCACCATAATCGCACGTCACATATACTGTCAGGCAGTATCCGAAAAGACCCCATATACGGGGGTCTTTTTGGTTTTCGGGGGCTGGCGGCGGGGCAGTTCAGGGGCTTCAGCGCGGCCCGTTGCTCTGCCAGACCCGCAGCGCAGGGGGTTACTGCTGAACGAACCGAAGCCGGTTGCACCCACCTCGAGGGCAGGTGTTGAACGAACCGACCGCCCATGCACCCACAAAAAGCAACTACTGAACGAACCGATTGAGCTTGCACCCAACTACTGAATGAATCTAACTGACCCGGCTGGTTTGCGCCAAAAATGAGGCAAAAGAAAACCGCCCGTATCAGGCGGCTTCGCGATACTTATCCTTACTCCTACACTCTTATCTCCGACCCATCCCGGAACCGCACCACCAGGTTATCCTTGCCGTGTACAGTCATCGCCTCCGCGAGGGTATTCCAGGCGTGTTCGTCAAAGTCGGTGATCAAGTTTTCCCGTTTACGTAAATCCTCCATAAACTTGCGGATCCGGGCGCGCTT
>WRGU01000026.1 GCA_009787015.1 Candidatus Saccharimonadota bacterium
TGCGAGCCGTTACGGTCGCGGGAAGTGGTTTTGGAAAGCGAAGGTTTGGACGCAGCGGAAATCGCGCGGATACAGGCGGGCGACAAAACTGCGTTTAAGGTCCTCGACCTGCGACAGTTGCCGATCGACGCAGAGGGCGGGCGATTGTTGATGCCTGGGGTCGGACGGCGTTTTCGGGCGGATTATTTGCTGACTGTGGCGGATTTTAGGGCTAATGCGGATCACGGAATCGGTTATAAAGCGGTAAATATCGGTCAAAATCCGGTGCGCGTGGGCAGAATGCATTATCAGGATCGATTCACATATGATCCAGCAGTATCGCGGGATCAATTCGAACTATCTGCGGACGAAAATGGTTTCGTGATCACTAACCTTAACCCGAGAAACGGCACAACCGTAACATATGTGCCAAAAACTGATCGTGCGGAGGCAAAAATCGGGACAATCGAAAGAAGTCCAGTTAAAGATTCCGGTGTAGCGGAATACAAATTGCATGGCGAGGACGCGAATTTAGTGGTGCCGGAAACGGGATTGTTCGGTGTGTTTGACGGTGCGGGCGGCGGTGGCGGCGATCCGGCGATGGCGGCGCACACGGCGGCGCGGCATATCAAAGAATCAGTAAAGCAAATAGATAGTGTTTCGACCATGGCGGATGCGTTGGACGCGGCGAGCGAAAAAGTGGCGCAGGCAACCAGCGGCGTAACCACCGCGGCGCTCGGCAAGATCGTCGAAAAAGACGGCGCAAAAACGCTAATTTGGACGAGTTCGGGCGATTCGCGGATTTATGTCGTGAGCGGCGATAACCAAAATCTGAAACAGATAAATTATGAAGATAGAGATTTGGGATTTATGCATCGGATCCATGAATTTTTGGGCAGTGATGAACACGGCAACGCCAAAAAATTGCCACGCAAGTCAAAATATATGGGAGAATTGCAGTTGCACGACGGGGAAAAGATCATATTTTGTTCCGACGGCGTCACGGGCGACGTCACCGCGCAGGCGATGAAACAATTTGACTTGCCGCCCGATAAATTCAAGGTCGATGAAATGACCGACGAAGAAATGTTAGAAATCATCCGAGAGGGCGGCAGCGCCGACGAAATCGCAAAAAGATTAGTCGCCCGCGCCAAAAAACACGACGACCGCACCGCGGTGGTGGTGGAAGTTTAACGCGACAGTCAAATCGTGGTAAAATGTCTATATGAAAATTTTACTCACAGGGGGCGCGGGTTACATCGGATCGCACGTGGCGATCGAATTATACACGGCCGGACACACGGCAGTGATCGCGGATAATTTAATTAACAGCAGCCGTGAAGCAGTGCGGCGGGTCGAAAAAATCGTGGACGCCGAAATTCCGTTTTATGAACTCGACATTCGCGACGAAACGGCGCTCGCGAATCTGTTCCAGGACAATCAAATCGACGCTGTGATTCATTTGGCGGGTCTCAAAGCGGTGGGCGAATCGGTCGAAAAACCGCTCGAATATTATGATAATAATCTGAATTCGACCCTAATATTATTGCGTGTTATGCAAAAATTCGGCGTCAACAAAATTATTTTCAGTTCCAGCGCCACCGTTTACGGCGATCCGGAAAAACTGCCATTTACTGAGGATAGCCGTATCGGCGTCGGCATTACCAATCCCTATGGTTGGACGAAATTCATGAACGAACAGATTTTGCGCGACGCCGCGACGGCAAATCCCGATCTAGAAGTGACGCTGCTGCGTTATTTCAACCCCGTTGGTGCGCACGAATCCGGCACGATCGGCGAGGATCCGAATGACACCCCGAATAATTTGATGCCCTTTGTGGCGCAGGTCGCTGTCGGTAAATTGCCAAAAGTCAAAATTTTCGGCGACGATTACGACACCGTCGACGGCACAGGCGTGCGCGATTACATCCACGTGGTCGATTTGGCGCGCGGACATGTGGCGGCGCTCGGGTCAATGGACGGAGTTAAAACGTATAATTTGGCGAGCGGACGCGGCGTGTCGGTTTTGGAACTAATTCACGCGTTCCAGGAAGCATCAGGTAGGGAAATCCCCTACGAAATCGCCGCCCGCCGCCCAGGCGACATCGCCGCGAGCTACGCCAGCGCCGACAAAGCCTTTCGCGAACTAAACTGGCGCGCCGAAAAAACCATCGCTGACGCTTGCGCGGACTCTTGGCGATGGCAATCACAAAATCCGAATGGGTATTAAAAATTTCAGTATGTAACTATTTTTCCCTATATTCTACCTCTGTTATTTCATATATCCGCAATTCAGTATGTAAATAACTTTACTCACGCATATATTGTTGTATTGTCATATTGTCATGCTGAGCCCTGTGCTGAACTTGTTTCAGCATTGTTTCAGCATCTACTTTATACTACAGATCCTGAACCAAGTATCGCCTTCGGCTCTTCCGGCTCATGATCCATTGAAAGTGAACTTTCATGGATCATTTCACCTTCACCAGGATGACATTAATAAAAAAGGTCTCACCCTTTTATGAGGAAAAGCACCTGTTTGTTGTTCCGCATTAACAAGCAAAAAAGTGCGACATTGTCACCGGCATTCCAAACCCCCTTTAACAGGGGTCGATCACCGACATTGTCGCCGACATTTTGGCGGGTGTCGACAAAATACATGCAATATTTACTGGCTGCGCAAGAAAGAGAATACTATCAATAATCGCTGCGTATACAACCAGAAGCAAGCGCTGCAAACGCCTCTGTGGCGTTGGCAAAACCTTGTTTTTGTATCGCTATGCTCTGGTATACTATGTCAATATTGTAAGTACCAGTGTCAATGTCGGAAATGCCAGTGAGTTCAATATTTAAGGGAATGGGAGCATCCACGGTGCCAGCGCCACTGAAATCGTAATGAAAAACGGGCGTAATAGGACATCTAAACCCTGTCAGTTCGATGGTATCACTGGTTATCGTTAGGTGATCGCGTAAAGTAGCAAAGTTAGCGATAGTTTGACCAACTGTTGGTCGAAATTCGTATCTGGCACCAACCCAAGTATAAGCCGTTCCCTTGTGGTTGTAGACGGTGAGAAGTTCCTCTGCATCGATACTGTAATTGTCAGGGGCTGTTTTCTTGTCTATGTCCAATACGGCTGCGTAAGTAGTAGACGGGTCGTTTGTTGCGTCTGTTTCAATGTCTTCTACGTCTGCCATGATTGGCGCGGTTATGATGAATAGCATAAAGAATGCTAGCGTGATAGCTACAACTGGCACAGTATGCCACAATACAAACTTGATGCGATATTTCTTCACTATCTGCGATACATCAACAATTTCGGTTAATGGATCATTTTCGTGTTTTTTTGCTAAAACTTTTTCATAAGTCAGTTGGTAATCACCCCACGGATTTTTGACTTTAACTCCGCCAATCCCTTTTTCTTTGATGTGTTTTTGAATCAAGAAAATACATAAACCAATAGCCAGTATTGCCGAGCAGAACAAAACAATAAATGGAGCAACCGGAACCGCATAGTTTTTATTTAGCAACGTGAAAGTCCAAGTTGATCCAGCATTTGTGTCGGGGGGAGTTGGCTTGTTGATTAGTGGCGTAGGGGGATCGGGATTTGGATTTGGACAATCTTGGGCGTGTGGGTTTATTACGCAATTGGGATTGAGGGGCGAACAACCTGGGAGATTGGGATCTGTTGTGCAATCTGGATCAGGGGTTTGACAGCCCTCGGCATCAGGGTCGGATTCACAGGTGGAGTCGTAGATGTTGATGACGATAGGGTGACCTAGCAGGCTCGCGCTGTCGGTCATATAAGCACGCGCGGAACTGCCTGGAAAATAAGCGCAACAAAAGAGAGTGACAGCAGTTGTTATTGCGAGGACGCCAGTCTGAAGTAACCTTCTTTTAAAATTGCGAACAGATTGCTTCGTCGAACGAGTTCGACTCGCAATGACTATCTTTGATATTCTCATTTTTACCCCCTTGGTCTATGAATTAATTTTCCAGGGTTCGCCATAAACCAAAAACGACACCGCAAGGTGTCTAAATCCATTCACGAGTCAACTTTCGCCGAATCCGTTTATGCGGTGCCGTTTGTTATCCGGCGATCCGCTGAAGAGCGATCGACTCGTATTTTAGATTTAGACGTTTCAATTATACTGCAAAATATGCAAAATAACAAACCCTAACTGGTGTCAGAGTTTGTTATTTTTTGCAGGGCTTATTGCCTGCATCAAAGACTGTCTTTGATGCAGGCGTTGTGTATATACAACGTCTATACGCATAACAGAGGTAATTTTGAAAAATGTTTTTTACGCAAAAACTATTTTACTTCCTGAACCTTGATCGATAATTCGCGGAGTTGTTCGTTGGTGATGGTGGAGGGGGAGTTCATCATGAGGTCGATGCCTGAACCGTTTTTCGGGAAGGCGAGGGCGTCGCGAATGTTGTCCATGTTGAGCAATTCCATGAAAATGCGGTCGATGCCGAATGCGCAACCGGCGTGCGGCGGTGCGCCGAATTTGAAAGCGTTCAACATGCCGCCGAATTTTTCTTCGACGTATGTTTTGCTGTAACCCAAAATTCCGAAAACTTGATACAAGATTTCGGGGCTATAGTTGCGGACGCCGCCGGAACAGATTTCGTAACCGTTCATGACCATGTCGTACTGATCGGCGATGATGGACAATTTATCGTCGACGTTTAGTGCCTCTAAACCGCCTTTGGGCCACGAAAATGGGTTGTGACCGAAATCGAGACGTTTATTTTTCTCGTCCCATTCATAGAACGGGAAGTCGATCACCCATAATAGTGCGACTTTATTTGGGTCTTTCAGGTTAAAATGATCGGCGAACGCGATGCGTAATTTGCCGAGAACTTTGTTGACTTTATCGCGCGCGTCGGCGCCGAAAAAGACCGCATCGCCGTCGGTTGCGCCGGTTAATTTGGTGATTTCCTTTAACTCATTTTCAGTTAAGAATTTGGCGATTGGCGATTTAATTTCGCCGTCGACGTATGTCAAATAGGCCAATCCGCCCGCGCCCTCTTTACGCGCGAGTTCGGTGAAAGAATCGATTTGCGATCGGCTTAAACTCGCGCCGCCCTTGACACAAATGGCTTTGACGCATTCGGCGCTGTTAAATACGGCGAATTCGGTTTTGTCGAGCGCTGCGGTCAAATCGATCAGTTCCATGCCATAGCGCAAGTCGGGTTTATCGATACCGTATTTTTCCATGACTTCGGTATAGGTGAAACGGGGGATTTTGTCGAAAACTAATTCTTTGCCCGCGAAATCAGTCGCTAAATCTTTTATTAGTGGTTCGACAGTTTCGCGCACAACCTCGCCATCGTTCACAAACGACATTTCGAGGTCGAGTTGGTAAAAATCGCCGTAAAATCGATCAGCGCGCGGATCTTCGTCGCGGAAACAGGGTGCGATTTGGTAGTATCGCGGCACGCCGCCGACCATCAATAGTTGTTTGAACTGTTGCGGTGCTTGGGGTAGGGCGTAAAATTTGCCCGGGTGCAAACGGCTCGGGACTAGAAAATCGCGGGCGCCCTCGGGCGAGCTGTTCGCGAGAATTGGTGTGGCGACCTCGACAAAATCGTGATCATCCATAAACTCGCGTATAAATTTATTGAATTTGGCGCGTTTTCGTAAAATACTTTGCATCGACGGTCGGCGCAGGTCGAGAAAACGATATTTAAGGCGCAATTCCTCGTTCGATTGCTGTCCTTCGTCGCGCGTGGCGATTGGCAGAGCTTCGGATTTGGTGAAAATTTCCAAATCCTCGACCACGATCTCGATTTTACCGGTCGCGATATTGGGGTTTTCTAATCCCGCACCGCGTTCGCGCACGATGCCGCAAACCGAAATGCAAAACTCATCGCGCAGGCTTTCCGCCAAGGCGAATACGTCCGCGGTTTCTGGGTTAAAGACCAACTGGATCAAACCGCTGTGATCGCGCAGGTCGACGAAAATCACGCCGCCGTGATCGCGGCGGGTGTTGACCCAACCCATCACCTGAACTTTTTTACCGATTTCTTTTACTAATTCTTGTGCTAAAATTCTCATAACGGCTATTGTACCACAGAAAACAGTTGTTTGACAATATCCGACAGAGTCAGCAGCCCGACGGTTTTACCGTCCTTTTCGACCACTAAAATCGTGGAATCGGATTCGCACATGGTTTTTAATGCAATTTCCAGATTCTCATGCAATTCGATGGTTGGCGGATTGCCGCACATCATGTCGGTGATGGAGTGTTCGTCGTGGCTGATGGCGACCACGTCGTCCAAGTATAAAATCCCGATGATTTTGTCCAAATTTCCCTGGATGACGGGGAAAACTTTATGACCTGAATTATATAAATCGTCGATTAGTTTCGGATTTAACGGATCGCGCGCCGACACGGACACAATGGCATCGCGCGCGGTCATAATTTTGGCGATGCTTTGTTCGTCGAATTGGATCGCATTTGTGATTAAATTCTTCGATCTCTCGCTCATAAAATCACTGCTGGCGATGATGTGCAGGAGTTCGTGTTCGCTGGTGATCACGGGTGCTTCGCTGACGATATGAATGCGTCGAAAAATTTCCGCCCATGACATGTATTTGATCAGGAACGACATGTGTTTTTCGATCAAACGCCGGGTGACGTCGTGCAGTAATTTTCCGAATAAGAACGCGACGGAAATCATCACGAATGAAACCGCCAAAGCACCCCAAGTGCCCCACGAAGTGTATGCGAAAATCGTGAGCAAAATCGCATCAATCAGCGCGAGAGCGCGTATGACGACCAAAATTCCCGGGTAAATTTCCAGAAAACGTTGCAAAATTTTGTATTGTTTGTTGTGTTCCGCCAAACGGTTGATTTCAAACCGCGTTTGTTTGGCGTGAAACCGAAACGACAGCAACACCGCCAGAATCGCACTCGTTAAACCGATTCCTAAGATATTCATAACTCCATTGTATCATAATATTGTAATTTATGTTACAATATCCATATGGAAGAAGGCAAGATTCCCGTCAAACCCGACATTGAAATTCGGGCGCGTCACGATCAATCGGCTCACGATTACCCGTTTTTAACTCTCGAGGCAAAAGAATATGTAGTAACCAATGTTGAACGCTCAATTTGGGGTCGTGTGCGAATTTGGGGGATTGCGATATTACTCGCGATTGCGCTCATGGCGGCGACCGTTTTGATTGGATATACGACGGGCGATAGTCAACTAGTGATCAGTTTTTTGATCGGCGGTCTATTGGCGCTATGTGTACTGGTCTGTGGCGGAATTGCGGTCAGTGTTTTCAATAAAAATACCTTTATCGTGACGAATTTTCGAGTTTACATGCACATTCAAACCACGCCGTTTTCATTCCGCGTTCAAAATATCGAATTAAAGAAAATCGAGGATTTCAGTTACAGCCAAAGCGGCATGCTCGAAATCATGTTAAATTACGGATCGATTAAATTCACAACCGTGGGCGACGAAACCAGCTATCCCTTCGATTACGTCGACGATCCCTCCGAGGAGTTCAAGGTTATCAATGAAGTCATCAAAGTGGCTAATTCGGGTCATCCTAAACATCATCATCCCAAAAACGGCGATTAAAATTTAGAAAATTATTTAGTGGGAGATTCTTTTTTATAAGATTCCTCAGTTTCCATATCCGAGGTCAAAACGAATTGTTTGCAGTGTGATTCGCTGTCGCAATCGCTGGCGCTGTATTTATAATCGCAGTCGCCGTCGGTTTCTTGATCGTCGCTGGTCCAACTGGTATAGGTGCAAGCATTTCCATGCAAGGTAAAACCATTCGGATCGGTGAACAAGGTCGGATCGACGGTGGTCAAATTATCGCGCGAAATGCTGTCGGGATAATAACCGTTTTGCTTGTAAAAACCCTCGGTCAGGGAATAATACATCGCATTAACCGCAGTTTTGCGCAATTGGTCGCGCGCTGCAGCCTCGACATCACCGCGTTGAATAATAAAGAACACCGCCAGCGTTACCAACACCACAAACGCCACAATTAGTTCGATCAAAGTAAAACCCTCTTGTTTTTTCATACCTATATAATATCACACATTTTGTCCAAACAAAAAATCCATCCATTTTTCAAAGTTCGTTTTGTCAACTTCTTCGTCAGAATTTTGATTATTAGAATGTTCGGTCGCGGCGGTTTTTGGCAAAATCACCAAATGTTCGCCATCGAATGATTTATTCAATAACTTGCGCGCTTGTAATTCTAAATATTCGTCAGTTTTGTAATATGCCTGTTCCAATTTTAATTTTTCATTTTGCAATTTCATAACCTCAGTTTCGGCACGCGTTTCATTGATGCGTTTTTCCAAACCGTAATTTTTATTGAGCGCACTGATGGTCGACCACACCCACGACAACACAAAAATCGTCACAACAATCAAAATAATATTATTCATCGTCAAATATTTTTTCGCTTGGTCAAGCATAAGAATATTTTATCATAGAATAGCGTTTTAGTATTTTTCGGATTTTTGTGATACAATCTTTTCTTGAACGAGGTAATTTTTTATAAGGAGGAAGAGTGAATAAACGTTTATGGGTCGTGTTAGCAATCTTGACGGTCGGTATTGTGGTTGGTGCGGCGATTTTTGCCGGAAAACAATCCAGTGAAAAAGTCGATGTCAGTGCGATAGACGAATGGAAATTAGCGACTGAAAAAACAGTCGGCAAGAACCAAATCCCTGATCACTACCTGGGCGACAAAGATTCCAAGGTCGTCGTGGTTTTGTACGAAGATTTCGCCTGCAGCCACTGCAACCAAATTTCCGGCGACATCGAACAGATTTACGAAGATTACAAAGATCGCGTATTATTCATCTACCGCAACTTCAGCCTCGGCTACCCGAATTCACAGGTCACCCAGCAAGCCGCCGAAGCCGCCTACCTGGCGGGCGGCGAAGAAGCCTACTGGCAAATGAACGAATTATTATATTCGACACGAATGTGGATCAGCCAAGCTGTGCCAGAACAAGAGCGCAAAGATACGCTCAATGGTTACGCCAAAGAAATTGGTTTAGACGTCGACAAATTTAATAAATTTATCGAGGATCGATATAAAAACGGCATTCGGGACAAAATCGAACGCGACAAGGGACTGGGTGTCAAAGTCGGCGTCAACGGCACTCCGGCACTCTTTGTTAACGAGAAAAAGGTCAACAAAGCCATCAACGCCGACATCCGCGCCGCCATTGATGTCGCATTAAAGAAAGCTGGAATTACGACCGGCGCCCCTGAAAAAGCTCCTGAAAAAGACGAAGAAAACCCTGATTCCACAAAAAACCCTTGACTTTTTCACATAAGTGTGATAATATGGTAGGATAGGGGCTATTATTGCCTTGAAAACATAAACTTTGTTGTCAATATTACAACATATATAATGCTAATGCTACTTGACACACCCCGGGGGTAGTGTAGTACAATAAGTTGCAAGTAACATAGAGGTTACAAATATCAAAAACGAAAATAGGAGGTTCACGTGGGTAAAATAATAAAAATTTTAACATCGGCGTTAGTTGTCGGCATACTAGTGCTAGTCGGGATTCACACGGCGAGCGCGTTGAGCGTGACCAATATTAGCCCCGTGCAAGGTCCTGTCGCCGGCGGGCAGACGGTCACGATCCAGGGTGATTTTACTGGTGGGTTCCAAGTTTTGCAAACCGGAGGCTCTTACTATAATAGTTGCGTGTTAGGTTCGAACGGTCGGGTATACTGTTTTGGTTGGGGGTATTGGGGAGCGATCGGCAATGGATCGACGACCAGCTATAACAGGGTGCCGCAGGCAGTGGATGTAAGTGGTGTACTAGCGGGCAAAACGTTGACGCAGATTACGCACGGGACTTACTATGTTTGTGCGTTAGATACGGATGGTAAAGCCTATTGTTGGGGTAATAACTATAGCGGTCAATTGGGCAACAATTCGACCGACAGCAATAGTTCTGTCCCAGTAGCCGTCGATACAACCGGTGTTCTCGCAGGCAAAACCTTAACGCAGATTTCTGGCGGAAATGGTAAAACCTGTGCAATAGATTCTAACAGCCAAGTGTATTGCTGGGGCGGCAGCTATTTAGGTGACGGTTCGACCGCCGGTAGTCTCGTGCCGGTAGCCGTTGATATGACCGGCGTACTGGCGGGCAAAACCCTGGCGCAGATTACGGTTGGCACCCGACAGGTATGCGTTTTAGATACCGCCGGCAAAGCTTATTGTTGGGGCGGCAACGATTATGGTGAATTAGGTAATAATTCGACGACCGATAGTACCGTTCCAGTAGCCGTCGATACAACCGGTGTTCTCGCAGGCAAAACCCTGAAGCAAATTAGCGCGAAAGGGAATACCTGTGCGCTAGATACTGATGGTAAAGCCTATTGTTGGGGAGACGGCTATCTTGGCGACGGCTCGTCGAGTATCAGTACCGTTCCAGTAGCCGTTGATATGACTGGCGTACTCGCGGGCAAAACTCTGGCGCAAATTTCGGTCGGCGGTTCGCATGTCTGTGTTTTGGATACGGACGGCAAAGCTTATTGTTGGGGCTATAACTCGAACGGCGAATTCGGCGATGGCACCGATCACAACACTAGCTATGTGGCAGTAGCCGTGAATACCGATGGCGTATTGGCGGGTAAAACTCTAGTTAGCATCATGGCATCCGGACTTTATCACACCTGTGCGATAGATTCCGATGGCGTGGCGTATTGTTGGGGGCGTGAATATTTTGGAAATCTGGGCATGAACACGATATATTCGGTTAACCTGCCCGCCAAAGTACACACTGTTTCCGATGGCACGGGCAGCGCGCTGCCGGACTCGTATAAACTGAATTTTACTGTTACATTTGATCCTGATGGCACACCAGCGGAATGTGTGGATGTAGTGGTTGCCGTGGGCGGACAGAGTTTGACGTGCAGGACGAGCGCGCATGTGGCGGGATGGGTCGATGTTCTGGTCGATAATGGGATAACACAGGAGACTTTAGCGGACGCTTATGAGTATGTGGATGCGGGCGGTGCCGAAGTGTCGTCCCGTTGGCACAATAACAAAAATCATTATAAGAGGGGCGAATCTACACCCTTGACGTTTATTATCGAACATGAATGTGCGGAACTGGATACGGTGGCGGTAAATGGCGAGGTGTTGACGTTGGAACAGGATTACACGGTGGAATGTGGTGTTAATGAGACGCAAATTACGTTAACGTCGGGCTTTCTGCGCACTTTGCCGGTGGATGGCGAGTATCCGGTGGAGGTTGTTTTCACCGATGGGCAGGTGGCGACGGATGTGATTACTGTGAGTGCTGCACCTACGGCCGCTAATATTGCAACGCCGAATACGGGAATTTTGGAATTACTGTCGCATTCGGCGTCCGTAATTGCCGCGTTGATTGCGGGTGCGGGCGCGATAATCTCTGGTGTGATCGTTATGAAACGACATATTATTTCTGTCAAGACTTTACATCGTCGATAATTTTCGCTACAATTAAAGGCATGCGTCGCGCGGCGCCGGTTTTTGCTGGATTTTCTGGCGGAATCGGCTGGTCTAAACACCGTGTCGTCGCGCAATCTAATAATAATTTAATAAAGAAGGAGTAAAAATGGCAACATTTTCACGCACCAAACCGCATGTCAACGTCGGTACTATGGGTCACGTCGACCATGGTAAAACTACTTTGACTGCGGCTCTCACCAAGGTTCTCGCCGACAAATTGCCGAGCGAAACCAACAAACCGGTCGCCTACGACCAAATCGATAACGCACCAGAGGAAAAGGCACGCGGCATCACGATCGCGACTTCTCACCAGGAATACGAATCACCGAAGCGCCACTATGCGCACGTTGACATGCCTGGTCACGCCGACTATGTCAAGAACATGATCACCGGCGCAGCCCAGGTCGACGGCGCAATCTTGGTTGTTTCTGCGGCCGACGGTCCAATGCCACAAACCCGCGAACACGTGTTGTTGGCGCACCAGGTTGGCGTGCCAAAGATCTTGGTCTTCTTGAACAAGATGGACATGGCAGATCCAGATTTGGTCGAATTGGTAGAAGAAGATATTCGCGACCTGCTCGCCAAGAATGGTTTCGACAAAGACGCTCCAATCGTCAAGGGTTCGGCGCTCAAAGCTCTCGAGGGCGACGCTGCCGAAGCGGAAAACATCATGAAGTTGGTCGAAGCGATGGACGAATACTTCCCAGAACCAACCCGCGATTTGGACAAACCGTTCCTCATGCCGATCGAAGATGTTTTCTCGATCAAGGGTCGTGGTACGGTGGCAACTGGTCGTATCGAACAGGGTGTTGTTAAAATCAACGAAGAAGTCGAAATTGTGGGTATCCGCCCGACGCAGAAATCTGTCGTCACGGGTGTCGAAGCCTTCAAAAAGACTTTGGATCAGGGTCAAGCAGGCGACAACGCGGGTATTTTGCTCCGCGGTATTGAACGCGATCAAATCGAGCGCGGTCAGGTCATTGCTAAACCTGGAACCATCACACCTCACACTGAGTTCAAGGGTGAAGTTTACATCTTGACCAAGGAAGAGGGTGGTCGCCACACACCGTTCACCAAGGGTTACAAACCGCAGTTCTACTTCCGCACCACGGACGTTACCGGTGAAGTCGAGTTGCCAGCAGACAAAGAAATGGTCATGCCAGGCGACAACGTCACCTTTAGCGTCAAGTTGCAAGCCCCAATCGCGATGGAAAAAGGTCTAACCTTTGCTATCCGCGAAGGCGGTCGCACTGTTGGTGCTGGTCGTGTTACGGAAATCGTCAAATAACCAATCGTAGCAGAGTGGCATTTGAACCGCGCCTGAATCGGGCGCGGTTTTTTGGTATTAAAACATGTTTTTGATTAACCCGCTTGCGCTTTATCCTGACAGTGCTATAATGTTCTGTAATAGGAGGTTGGTACGCTTATTAATGTAAAGGGATAAAGTAAAGTTAGAAAGGGTATTAACTATGTCAAAATCAA
>WRGU01000027.1 GCA_009787015.1 Candidatus Saccharimonadota bacterium
CGGAAGGCAGCCTGTTCAGTTTAGGTTAATTCAGTAGCTGGGTGCAGGTTCAATCGGTTCGTTCAGTAGTTGCTTTCTTGTGGGTGCATGGGCGGTCGGTTCGTTCAACACCTGCCCTCGAGGTGGGTGCAATCGGTTTCGGTTCGTTCAGCAGTAATCCCCTGCGCTACGGGTCTGGTGGAACAATGACTGCACTAAAGCACCTGAATCGCCCCGCTGCTGGTCCTCTAAAACCGAAACAACCCCATATTACAGGGGTTGTTTCGGATACTGCCTGACAGTATATGTGACGTGCGATTATGGAGCCGCTTTTCGGATTCGAACCGAAGACCTGCTGTTTACAAAACAGCTGCTCTAACCAGCTGAGCTAAAGCGGCAAAAGTCAGTGGTGGGCGAGGTGGGACTTGAACCCACAAGGTCGTAAAACCAGCGGATTTTAAGTCCGCCGCGTATACCAATTCCGCCACTCGCCCACGAAAAACGTGGTGCTGGGAGTAGGATATCGTCCTACGCCCCACAATCATTTTGGTGCTGGGAGTAGGATTCGAACCTACGAAGGCATAAGCCAACAGATTTACAGTCTGTCGTGTTTGACCGCTTCACTATCCCAGCAAATTATTAAAGGTGCGATTGCCAAATTAAAAACTCGACAATTAAAGATTATTTTACCACGCCGTGCGAAAAAATCCAAATATTTGCGGAAAATTTAGTTTTGTGATAGACTGGACAGGTTATGGCAAAGAGTAATAGCAAATCCAAGCGAAAGTTAGTCGGTTTAGTCAGCGAAGACGGCAAAACGCGTATTTATTACACCAAGAAAAATCCGCAGAATACTACGGAAAAGTTGGCGCTCAAAAAATACAATCCGAAAACCCGCAAGCACGAAATCATGACTGAAACCAAGAAAAATCTTGGTCGCAACGAGGTCAAAGAGAAGAAACGATAATCTTAGTTTCGATCAAAAAACCGCTCGTGAAATTCGGGCGGTTTTTGGTTGAACAATTCTAATTATAATTAGCAATCGTCGGTGTTGTTGCGCCGAAACGCCTCGCATTTGGGCGTTGTTATTTCTACGGTTTTATTATTGTGATATAGCAGCGATGATTTCTTGATCTCCCGCAAGAGTTGGCGCGCCAGACCCATGCGCTGCATATGGCATATATCATGGTATACACACCCTTTGCATTGTTGTAATAGAATTTCGCCCATTAACCGCGTATACGCCCAGCGATGGTTTTTATTATCGCCTCTATCAATATTCGGCATCTCTGCGATATTCCCAGCGACAAACCCATCAAAACTATAGTGTACGCTCTCTTTATCCATAATGGAAAAAGTATACAGCACTTTTTCCGAAAAGTAAATTGCTAGTGTAAATCCGCACGCGTGAAATCAAATTTTTCGCCGGATAATTTGCGCATGATTAGCAAACTCAATAAACCTGCAACCAAAAACGCCAAACATATCACCGTCAGCGCCACAAAAAGTTCCGCACCCGCCAACCACCACGCACCAATGATGCCGACCGCGTAAGCGACAAGCAACGCAATCGGTTCAACGACTTTTAATGGTTTCAGAAATTCATCGGCAACCCGCCAAATTAACTTCCGCGCCACGTAAACTGATTTTTTCCAAATATAGATCAAGATTAAAATCCCCACCACGCCAATGATGACTTGGAATGCCACGAAAAACGACGGTGCCAGTCCGCCAATCATTAACCAAATCCAAGCATCGCCCGAACCGCCCGACGAACCCGGACTGACGGTTGTCGCGGGATTATTGGTCGGCAATAAATTGATCGCCGCCGCCACAATTACCGCCAAAACCGCCATGATCCCAACGGCTATGCAAATGTACGCAATATCCTGAAAAACCCGCGCGCAAAAATCGGTTAGACGCGACGGTTTTTTGATTTTGTCATCACGAGCCGGCTTGTCGGCGTGGCGATCCAGATTGCTTCGCTCTGCTCGCAATGACTGCGCACTATCTTTCGTCAAATTCGCCGTGCGCGAATGATCGACCACGAACGGGGGCGCGACGTCATCGTGCTTCTTGATCGATTTATGAATTTTCTTAATCATCTTGCCCACCTTTCCAAAACTATTTTACCAAAACAAATTGATTTTTCCCTTTTTTCAGTAAGGATTTTTCGTTCACTTCTTTGTCCGCCGAAATTTTCACACCACTCAACGAAATCGCGTTTTGTTGAATGAGGCGCAGGGCTTCACCGTTGGATTTCGCAATCTCGCTCTCAACCAAAATTTGCACAACGGTTTTGCCGATCGCAGCGGTCGGAATTTCCTGTTCCAGGATTTTAATTTCATCATCAGACAAATCACCCAAATCTCCGCCAAACAGCACGTCCGTCACGCGTTCGACATTTTCCGCTTGTTTTGCGCCATGCACGATTTTCGTCACTTCGCGCGCCAGGATTTTTTGCGCAGTGCGCGCACCCGGATTCTGCGTATGATCCGCCGCGATTTTTTCGATCGTGTCCCGATCCAACATGGTGTAAATTTTCATGTAATCGATTACGCCGGCGTCATCAACATTCAACCAAAACTGATAAAATTTATAAACGCTGGTTTTTTCGGCATCGAGCCAAACCGCACCATCCTCGCTCTTGCCAAATTTTTTGCCGGTCGATTTGTTGATGATGAGCGGCGTCGACCAAACATCGACATCTTTGCCTTCTAAACGTTTAATTAAATGCAGCCCGGACACGCAATTACCGAACTGGTCCGCACCGCAAATCTGTAAGCTAACACCGTATTTACGGAATAAATGCAGGAAATCATAACCCTGGATCAGAGAATACGAAAATTCCGCATAAGAAATACCCGCACCGCCCTCGCCGATGCGATTTTTCACAAATTCCCTATCAAGGAGTTGTGTCATCGAAAATTGTTTGCCAACTTCACGCAGAAAATCTAAGAATTTAATATCTTTGAACCAATCGTAATTATTAACGACCGTAATTTTGTCGCCAACTATTCGCCGATATTGCGCTTCGATCGCGCGAACGTTGCATTCAATTTCATCCAAAGATTTCAATTGGCGCTCTTCGTTTTCTTTCGGATCGCCGATTTGCCCCGTCGCCCCGCCCGCCAATAAAAACGGCTCATAACCGTGTTCCATAAAACAACGCGCCATCATAAGTGCCGCCAAATTCCCGATCGTCAGACTATCTGCACTCGGATCGCACCCGAGATAAAATTTTCGTGTTTCCTTATCCAAATCGCTCGCATTATCAAACGTGTTTTGCGCCAAAAATCCGCGCCATGCTAATTCTTCGCTTAATGTCATAGGAATATTGTAGCACATTTTTGAAAACAGTTTGCAATAACCTGGATTAACAGAACAAGTCCGGTGATAGCAAAAAACAAATTGGTCATTCCGCGCTTGTTGCGGAATCCAGTGATAAATTTATCGCCACAGGCGATACAGCATGACTAGATTGCCGGAACAAGTCCGGCAATGACGTGGCGTTATATCACATTTGATATAAAATATCTGTCCCATTATCTGTCCCATTTTTCGACCGTTTTAACGGGGGTAGACTGGTCCCATTTCCAGTCCCATTTTGACCTATTTCAGATGTTGATTTAGGGCGTCGCGGAGGTCGGCGGCGCCGATGACGAATTTGTGGCGGGCGGCGGAAATTGGGGCGATGGCGTATTTGAAACCGAGTTTTTTCGCCTCGGCGATGCGTTTGTCGACCATGGTGGCGGAACGGATTTCGCCGCCTAGACCGACCTCGCCGAAACAGACCGCGCCAGTTGGTAATTTGCGTTGCGCCGCCGCGGAGGCAATTGCCATACAAACCGCCAAATCTGCCGCGGGATCGCTGATTCTGATGCCACCGACGACGTTCAAATAAATATCGCTCTCGCTCAATTTCAGTTTCGTGCGGCGTTCCAAAACTGCAATCAATAATGTCAAACGATTGAGGTCGAAACCGCTCGCTGCGCGTTTCGGATAACCAAAATTGGTTGGGTTGACGAGCGCCTGGATCTCGACGAGCAATGGACGATTACCTTCCGTGGTGGCGAGAACAACCGAACCGTCCTCCTCGCGCCGTTCCGCGAGCAACGCCGCGGACGGGTTGGCGACGATTTCCAAACCTTTTTCAGTCATGTCGAAAATCGCGGCTTCGGCGGTCGAACCATAGCGATTTTTGATGGCGCGGACGATTTTGAACCCGCCGTAACGGTCGCCTTCGAATTGCAAAACCACGTCGACGATATGTTCGAGAACTTTCGGACCAGCGATTGAGCCCTCTTTCGTCACATGCCCGACCAACAGCACCGCCACGTTGGCGGCTTTGGCGGCGCGAATGATGATGTTCGCCGAATTCGTGATTTGCGACACCGTGCCGGGTGCGGACGCGATTTCCGCCATCGCCATAGTTTGCATAGAATCGACGATCGCCAGTTTGTATTTGCCCGTCGCGATGGTCGCCGCGACATCGTCGGCGTTGGTGGTTGACGCGAGGTGCAGATTTTCCGCGGGGTTGTTTTTTTGGCACAATCGCTCGGCGCGCAATTTAACTTGCGAAGCGGATTCTTCGCCGCTGACGTATAAAACCTCGTTTAGAGTGACGTCACTGGTGACATTTGTGGTGACATTACTCTGCCCTTTTAACTGGGGTAGGGTGGTGACATTTGTGGTGACACTTTTAGAGACATTTGCGGCAATCTGCATCAGTAAAGTCGATTTGCCAATCCCAGGTTGCCCCGCGACCAAAATTACCGCGCCCGGCATGAGCCCGCCGCCCAAAACTAAATCAAGGTCGGAAATTCCGGTCGAAATCCGATCGGAAACCGCGTCGACCTTGACATCGTGAAGCCGTTCAGCGCGGATTTCCCGACCCGTTGATCGCGCCACAACGGATCTACCCTCAACCTCTGGCGCAGATTCAAGCAACGAATTCCACGCACCGCAATTCTCGCACTTCCCCGTCCATTTCAAAAACGACGCCCCGCATTGTTGGCAGACAAATTTAATTCGCGGTTTGGGCATTTTGTTCCTCACTAATCAACCATAATTTAACAATCGGATCGTCGCGAGTGACGTTCATTGAAAATAGAATGTTTTCCATGCGATCCAGCATTTGCGCGTCGACGGTTTCAGATGTGCAAAAGCCGCTCGGGTGGTCGGTGGAGAGCGGACACCAAGCATAGCTAGCACCGGTTTTATTGAAGGTCGGCAGGTAGGATAATTTTGCGAGTTTCCAAGTTTTCTGATCCGGAGAGGAAAATTGCGCACGGACGGTTAGACCTTGATTGTTAACATAGCGTTCCTGGGGCGCGGAAACTGTTACGGAATTTCCTAAACCATAGACGATATAAACGCCGTTATAGAGTTCCAGAGGTTGCACCGAATGCGATCCGTGAAAGTAGACGAGGTCGAATTCGCCGGAATCGATCAATTCGTGCGTTGCGGATTGTTGCCAGCCGTCGGCGTAGGTGATATATTCCTGCAGACTATGGAGTTGCATAATGACAAGGTGTGCGCCCTGGGCGCGGGCTTTTTTCGCCATGCTTACGGCGCGTTCCACGTCCGCATCCAACATTTCGCCATCGCGCATGCGATCGACGCGCCAATCGGCGTCCGCAATCATGCCGTTTAATGACACTGTGCCGCTGACGATGGCGATTTTGCCGCCCTCGGTGTCGATAATCACGGGTTTTGTGCTGTCTGCCTCATTCTTATATGTGCCGACATGTTTGATATTTAGTGCGTCCAGTTTGTCGATGACGCGTTCGATGCCGGCGACGCCCTGATCAATCGCGTGGTTGGTCGCGGTGGTGCAGGCGTTGTAACCCGCGCCCGCGGCGGCGTCGAGGACTTGGGGCGGAATGTTAAAGATTGGATAGCCGTCGTACGGTCCGCCGAGGTCGGCGATTGGTGTTTCAACGTCGCAAACCGCAACGTCGGATTTTTCGTAATATTGTTTTTCCGCGGCGAATAACGGTGTGAAATCAAATTCGCGTTCATCGCCAGTGCGGAAATTATTCCATAATCCATCGTGGAACAACAAATCGCCGTTTACTGTTACTGAAATGCAATATTTTTCCGGACAGTTTGGCGCTTTGCCATGATAAACGCGTTCGATTTCGGCGGGTTTGTCGATGGATGTCATGGAATCGTTAGTCCAATGCTGATCACGCAAATAAACACACGAGACGGTCACGCCGATTGCTATCGCGATTAGAGCCACAAGAATCCTTACAAAATGTTTGACCCTCCGTGCTTTCTTCATAAATACTATTGTAGCATAATTTAACAATTTTACCTTGAGCAAATTTTATATTTTGAATTCAGATAAAAGTGTGTTACAATAGATTATGAAAGGAATTATTTTACATGGAATTATTGGGTTTAGTTTTGGTCGGCTTGATTTTGGTCGAAACAACGTTTTTGACGGTCAGGAAGTTGCAGGAAAGGCGCCTCAAGGTGGCGCGCGGATCGATGTTGTTGGATACTTCGGCGATTATGGATGGTCGGATTGTGGATGTGGCAAAATCCGGCATCATTACGGCGGAAATTATCGTACCGCGATCGGTGGTGGCGGAAATGCAATTGCTCGCCGACAAGGCGGATTCCGAGAAACGGGCGCGAGCGCGCAAGGGTTTGGAAAATGTTCGCGAATTACAGCGGATGGAAACGGTCGGGGTGACGATTATTAATGATGGTCGGGTCGGTTCGGGCGGGGTCGATGAGCGGCTCTTGGAACTCGCAAAAAATTACGATGCGTCGATTTGCACGACTGATTATAATTTAAATAAAGTTGCAAAGGTTGTGGGCGCAACCGTCGTTAATGTTAATGAATTGGCGCAGGTGCTGCGCGCGCAATATTTGCCGGGCGAAGTTATTGAGTTGCAATTGACCGGTTCGGGCGCGAATCGTGATCAGGCGGTTGGTTATCTGTCCGATGGTACGATGGTGGTGGTGGAAAATGCGAAAAATCTGATCGGTCAAAAAATTAATGCGGAAATTGTGCGATCCTTGCAAACCGAGGCTGGACGCATGATGTTTGCGGAAAAAGTTAAATCGTCCGCCCCAGCATTCAAACCTAAACCGGCGGCCGTCTTTCATTCGGATCAACTCAAAAAACGACGTAAATTTATACCTAATGATAAGTTCCGTAATAATCCGCCAAAACCCCTGTCAAACGAAGAAAAAATGGTGCAGTTGGCGAATCAAAGCCGCCCAAATAATTTGCACTGACAACACTAATTTGATATACTGGTAATGCAAAAGATAGCGAGAAATATGTCAAAGAAGACCAAGCAAAAGTTTACAACGTACTCCAACCTGGCACGCAGCCACGGTAAATCAAAGCGCGCGATTAAGGCCGAAACCAAGGCGCGCGAACACGCGGAATATTTAGCAACCCTGCCCAAAAATCCAGTTCTAAGGTTTTTCGCGCGGTTGCATCCGAAACGCTTTTTCAAATATTGGTTCTCGTTAAAGGGATTAAAAATGTTTGGAAAAATCGTCGGCATCACCGTGTTGCTCATGGTGTTGTTTGTCGGCGCATTGTATTTCTATTTCCGCAAAGAGTTAGAGGGATTAAGCATCGACGAACTCTTGCGGCGCGCCGAAACGGATACTGTTTCAATTTATTACGACCGTAATGGCAAGGAATTATGGCGCGACACAGGTGTTGGGGATTATCGTTTGGTTGTTAAATCTGATCAAATTCACGATTATCTCAAAAAGGCAACTGTATCCGTCGAAGATAAGGACTTTTACAAACATTCCGGCGTCAGTTACAGCGGCATGATTCGCGCGGCGATCAATAACGTGTTGGGTCGAGGCAACACTCAGGGCGGTTCTACCCTGACGCAACAGTTAATCAAGCAAGTTTATTTTACCGACGAATCCGCCGAGCGTGGTTGGGCGGGTATTCCGCGCAAGATTAAAGAGGCTATTTTGTCGATCGAAGCGGAACGCATGTATAACAAGGACCAGATCCTAACGGCATATTTGAATGTGTCGCCGTACGGCGGTCGTCGCAACGGCGTAGAGTCAGCGGCGCAAACTTATTTTGGTCACAGTGCCAAAAACCTCGGTTGTACGATCGAGAAGGTCAAGGATGATAAGGGCAATGATGTTGAAAATTGCTTGGAATATAATAAGAATTTAGCGCTCGCAGAGGCGTCATTGCTCGCAGCGATTCCGCAATCTCCCGCCGAGTATAATCCGTACAACACCGATGGCAATGAGGGTTTGATTAAACGCCAACATCTGGTATTAAGCGATATGGTCAAAATGGGGTACATCAATAAGGACGAATCTAATTCCGCGCAAGAAATCGCGATTTTGGAAAAACTTATACCCTTGGCTGAACAAATGTCCACCGCTAAAGCCCCCTATTTTGTCCAGATGGTCAAACAGGATTTGATCGAGGAGTTGGGTTCAAATGTTGTTGGTCAGGGCGGTTTGCGCATTACGACCACGTTGGACTTGCGTGTCCAAGATATTATCGACGGACAGATGGAACAACTATTTGCCGGTTATATCCCAGGGCGCTATGGTTTCGATAATGCGTCCGTCGTTATGATCGATAATAAGACCAGTCAGATTCTTGGTTTAAGAGGCGGGCGCGCTTATGATTATCCCGATTACGGCGCAGTCAATGAAGCGATTGCCTTTAACCAACCGGGGTCGACCATCAAACCGCAAGTTTACGCCACATTAATAAATAACAAAAATAATCCAAATGGCAGTTATGGTGCGGGTTCTATTATTCCCGACACACAAATTCCACAGGATATTTATAAAACTGATAGTGGTCGTTCGGTGAAAAATGCCGACGGCACATTCAAGGGCAATATTGCGATTCGACAATCGCTCGGCGAATCACGCAACATTCCGGCGATTAAAGCGATGGCGCTCAACGGAGTGGACGATACATTAAAAAATATTCGAAAACTGGGCAATAAAAGCTACTGTACCGATGGGGATGAAATATATGCTGGACTTGCATCCGCTATCGGATCGTGCGGCGTTAAGCAGATCGAACATACCAATGCGACCGTCACCATCGCGAATGGCGGTAAATATCGACCGTACGCGGATGTCCTAAAAGTTACAAATTCAAATAATGATGTGATTTATGAATGGAAGGATGACGCTGAACAGGTGCTCGATCCGCAAACCGCCTACATCATATCAGATATTTTGGGCGACGCCGCCGCCAAACGCGGTGTGTTCGGTTACTCGCTGGAGGCTTATCACAATCCGTCCGGCGTGCGAATGGCGATCAAAACCGGTACATCCGACATCGGCGGTCAAGCGCGTGATTTGTGGATGGTGGGTTATACACCTAAAGCTACCTTATCTGTGTGGTGGGGTAACCACATTCCGGTTCCGTTGAGAAACGAGGGGTCGCATGAAATCGGTCCGATGTTGCGCGATATCATGGTGCCGGCTCACAAAAACATATTCGAACCCGAGGGCACTTGGAAAACTGGTGATTGGTTTGGTCTGCCGCAGGGTATTCAAAAACTGGCGATTAACGGAAAAACTGACATTTATCCATCCTGGTACAATAAGAATCAGAAAATCAACCAGATCCAAAAGATGACTTTTGACAAGATTAGTAAAAAACTAGCGACCGAATGCACCCCAACGGCGGCACGCGAAGAGTTGGAAGTGATAAAAAATACCGATCCGCTCACCAATAAAACCACTGTCACTGCGCCGGATGGATATAATGCCGAGCAGAACGACGACTTCCATAATTGCAACGACAGCAGTCCATTTATTTCGGATATATTGACCGTGCCTCTGGGCGGTGGTAAACATACGATTTTGGTGATGTTTATTCCTGGCACTCACCCGATTGATAGCGTCATCATCTCCCTGAACGGCGAATCGTATAATGCGGTCGAAAATGGCGGCAGTTGGGAAATCATTGTCGCCGATCTAACTGGCACGGTTAATGTCAGTGCTACCGTCATAGATGTTGGATTATATTCCGCTACACTGGAAAAAACTTTGAGTTTCTAACGAAAAAGTGATTTATTGCGCAAATTAGTATGATAACTCACTGCGAAACGATGGGCTTCTTCGTCCAGGCGCGCGATTAATTTCGCAATGTGATCGTCATGGTTTAGCTTTATTGGCGCTTTATCAAAATTTGGCGCAACGATTTCGACTGGCGCGTTTCTGCTGTGATCGCCGCCCTTGTCGCGACCGATACAAGGAATACTTTCCACGTCCAGTAAATCCGACACAGCGTTCAATTGTCCAATCCCGCCATCGATAAGCACCAAATCAGGTCGTCCCCAATCCGACAAATGTTTCAATCGGCGTGTGATAACTTCGCGCAGTGCCGCATAGTCATCGTTGACGTTGCGCGAAATTTTGAATTTGCGATATTCGCGCCGATCCGCCACACCATTGGTCGCCACCACCATCGATGCGACGTTATGCGCGCCGCTAATGTGCGAGATGTCGTATGCCTCGATGCGGCGCGGAATTTCCGCCAAGTCCAACAAGTCGCGCAATCCGACGAGCGCCTGGTCCTTGCTGATATCCATAAATTCATCGCGTCCGAACACAATTTGACGCCGCAGTTCGTTCAGATTTTGCAATTTATTGCGCAAATCGGCGGCTTTTTCGAACGCTAAATCTTTCGCTGCTGTGTCCATTTCCTTTTCAATTTCTTTTTGGATTTTGACGCGCTCGCCGCGCAAATAACGCGCTAACATTTTCAAATCTTTTTTATAATTCGCGGGATTTTCCGGATTAGGAATTAAACCGAGTTGCAATAATAATTTCGAATCAGCGTCATTTTTATTCGCATAATACGGAAAAATCTTGCGCAAAAACCGCAGCGCATTTTTAATCGGCAAAGCGCTATAAAACGGACCAATATATTCCGCCCCGTCATCAACCGGAGTGCGCGTGAGTGCCACGGTCGGCGTGAAATCACTGAACGGAATCCGCACGTAAACCGCGCTTTTGTCGTCGCGCAACAAAATATTGTATCGCGGCATGTAGCGTTTGACCATTTCGCTTTCCAAAAACAACGCGTCGATTTCTGATTCAGTTTCAATCCAATCAGTGTCAGAAATTTCGGCGACCAATGCACGCGTTTTGGTGTCCGTATGTTCGCGGTTAAAATACGAACGCACGCGATTGCGCAGATTCGCCGCCTTGCCGATATAGATTATTTCACCGTCCGCCGATTTATGAAAATAAACGCCAGATTGGTTCGGTAATTCCTTTAATTTCCGCGCGAGATTCTCGTTCATTTCTTCTTGGATATAAACTTCTTACCCGTTACAATATCTTTTAGATAACTAATAACCGGTGAAGCCTCTTTCAATTTTAGTATGTGCGATGCCGCCAAATAAATCGTCAAACTCACCACCCCAATAATCGCCAGTTTTGGCAGAACCATCAAAATCGTTTGATCATCAAAATTAAGTCCTAACATCTTGACCAAAATATATGTCGCCAATGACATGATCGCGGTTGCGATGAGCATGCGCACAATCGACATATTGAATTCACGATTAAAAAGTTTCTTAATCCGAATCGCCATAATCGCGAGCAGCACGATAATTTCGAGCGCCGCCCAAATAACCTGCGACCACGCGATGCCCGCCACGCCCATGCGCAAACCGAACACAAACCATAATTCCAGCGCGATTGTGATCGCAATCGTCACCAACGAAATCAGCATCGGCGTGCGTGAATCCTGTTGCGCATAAAAACTCCGCGCCGCGATATGATAAACCGACCGCAACAGAATCGCCAAACATAAAATTCCAAAAATCCCCGCGATCAGACCATTTCCGCCGCGCGCCACCACCGACACAATGTAACCGCGCGCGAAAAACGCGATCGCCGAAATCGGCAAACTGATCCAAATGATCACACGCAACACCGCACGCAATTCTTTTGCGAACAAATCCGAACGATTCTGTCCCACTCGTTCCGTCATTTGCGGAAACGCCGCCGTTGAAATCGCCACACCGATTAAGTTGATCGGCATACTATATAATGAATTTGCTTGGTTGAAGGCGCGAATTGTTCCCTCCGCCATACCCTCTGTGGCGCGCGACGCCAGGTTGGTATTGACCATCGAACCGACATAATCCAAACCCTGATCCAACGAACGCGATGGCAATAACGACAAAATCTTCCTGAACCCTTTATTTTTCCAAAAAATCTTGAATTTGTAATCGAATCCGAGTCCGATCAAACCGAGCGCGCTAATAATCAATTGCAACACCGCGCCCAAAACCACGCCGAGCGCCACTCCCATGATCCCGCCCGCAAAAATCTGATGTCCGAAAATCGTGATGCCATTTGTGAACCACAACGCACCGATAATGATGCCGATATTATAAACCACGGGCGACAGCGCAAAAAACACAAAACGCCCGACTGCCTGCTGAATCGACGCCAAAATACTGGCGATGGCGAACAAAAACGGGTTGATGGCGATCACGCGCATCATCGATGTCGCGAGTGCTTGACCGGATTCGGACAACCCCGGCGCAACCACATATTTTACCAACTGCGGCGCGAAAATTACAATCAAAATCGATGCCGCCAGCGTCAAAACCGCCAACAAATTCAACATTGAACTACTGATCTGCCACGCCGAATCGCGATCATTTTTCGCGAGCCGTTCGTTGAAAACCGGGATGAACGTCACCGACAACGCCCCCGTCACCAAAATCATAAACATGAAATCCGGAATTGTGAACGCCACCGTGTATGAATCAATCCCGATTTTATAAGTATCAAGATACATACTATTGAGCAAGCGATCGCGATAAATCCCGAGCAATGCGGACAACAGCGTAGACCCGCCCAACAGCGTCGCCGCCACCTTGATCGAAATTTTGCTATTCGCCCGCGCCAACGCCGTTAAAATGCGATTGCGCTGACGCTCTTTCTTTCCTGAATTTCCCGAAATTTCACTCGACATACTATTAAACATTTTAGCATAGTTCGGCAAAATGCGGTATTGCTAATGGGTTATTTCACGAGACAACGGACCGAGAACCCGCTGCCGCGATCGTAGTAGTCGCCCAGACCGACGTACGACGAAACCAGCTGCAGGATGAACGCGCCGCTGGAATAGTTCGGGTAGCGCGACGACGACCACCAGAAACCGTGCGTCACCTGGTTGTTAGGCGAACTGCCGCCCCAGT
>WRGU01000028.1 GCA_009787015.1 Candidatus Saccharimonadota bacterium
TCAGAGGCGAGAACGACCGACCGAAAATCTTCCCTTTCACTCCCGCCGAAGTTTTTTGCCCACTGCAGAACGCCGGTGGAACTATATTTTGCAATAATGGCATCACTTTCACCATTACCTAGCCCCATTAAAGCACCAGTTTCCAACATAGACGTCCCAACCACAACACATCCACCGTCGGGGGTCGCGGCAATCGAATAAAACGCGTCTTTGCCACTCCCGCCGAAAGTTGCTTCCCATACCTTCTCGTAATCCGTTACCGCGGCTCGCACATCGGACGTTATACCCGCCAATCCGGCGATCACTAACACACCGATCAGCATCACCGGCATGAATATTTTCTTTACTTTAGCCACTTTGAACCCCTTGTGTTTTTATTGTTTTTGTAATTCCCGATTATCCGCAAGCATTATATCACACATTCCGCCGACACGTCAAATTTACCTTTTTACACCGCGAACAATCCGACGCACCAACATCCCAACGATCGAAACCGCCAGCAAACTCACGATCGACAAACCGCCAATTTGCGTGATATTCAACCCCGTATTCGGCGCCGTGATATTGGTCGGATTCACGACCGTGAAAGTATTATTCACCGTCGTTCCATCATCGAACGAAACTCTGATCGAATAATCATCATCAGGAAGCGTGTAGAGATATTCGGGCGTCAGGGTGATTTCCGTCCCATCATCGGTACATGTCACGGTATAATCTTTATCTCGAACCAGGAATTGTCCATTGACCTCAACTTCCAAATCGGTGCAGTCGTGGTCGATGATGAGGGTTAAGGGTTTTTTGTCTTTTTTGTTGTAGTGGGAGTGGTTGTTTTTCCAGGCGTTAGTGGTGGAGGTAGAATCAGGTTTAGGGCTGGGCGGATCCATGTATTTAACTATGATGGCGTCGTACCAACCTTTGTTCAATCTAGCCAGACGACCATTCGTCGAGTTGGAATATCCAGCAACAATATACCCACCGTCGAGGGTGACGGCGACCGACTCAAAACCATCGTATCCACTCCCACCAAATTTTTTATTCCATTGTATTACGCCATCGAAATTGTATTTGACAATGATGGCGTCACCCTTAATTACGAATCCTTTCGAAGAATCGCTTCCGACTGCAACATATCCATCGGGGGTAACGGCGACCGAGTTAAATCCATCGTAGCCTTTCCCGCCGAACTTTTTGCTCCATTCCAATGTGCCGTTGGAATTATATTTAATAATTATGGCGTCCATTTCGTTCATATCTAGTCCAGCCAGATCGCCGTCGGTCGAGTAAGAACACCCCGCTACGATGTAGCCGCCGTCGGGAGTTAATGCGACCGAATTGAAGCTGTCGTACTCACTCCCGCCGAAATTTTTTGCCCATTCCAATGCGCCGTTGGCGCTAAATTTAACGATTATAGCGTCCAAATTACCATTATTTAGTCCAGTTAGATCGCCATTAGTGGAACTGGACCATCCCGCTGCGATATAGCCACCGTCGGGGGTGGGGGCGATGGAGTTAAAACCGTCACTGTCGCTTCCGCCGAAGTTCTTGTTCCATTCGAGGGTGCCAGTGGAACTGTATTTAGCGATGATGGCGTCATAATTACCTTTATTTAGTCCGGTTAGATCGCCATTGGTGGAATAGGAATATCCCGCCACAACATATCCACCGCCAGAAGCCAGAGTGACCGATATAAACCGGTCCTCATCACTCCCGCCGAAGTTTTTATTCCATTCCAACGTGCCGTCAGAACTATACTTAACAATAATAGCGTCACAACTACCATTATTTAATTTTAATATAGCCAAGTCCAAGTCATCATCATCATCGTCATCATCGTCATCAGGGTAAGAACATCCAACCGCGATATACCCACCGTCGGGAGTTGAAGCGACCGAATAGAACCAGTCGTCATTTTTCCCACCAAAGTTTTTATTCCACTGCAACATGTCATCACGACTATACTTGGCAATGATGCCATTATAATCAACATGCCACCCATGTGGATAATCATAACTATACCACCAATCCTGAGATCCTCCCACCGCAATATACCCACCGTCGATGGTTGGAGCAACCGAATAGAATTCACTGTTATTGCCACCGCCGAAACTTTTCGCCCATTCCAACGTACCGTTGGTACCAAATTTAACGATTATAGCGTCCCAATTACCATCATTTAGTCCGTTTAAATCACCGTCATACGACGAAGAAGATCCAACCGCAATGTAGCCGCCGTCGGAGGTTGAAATAACTGAGTGAAAAATATCGCTGTCACTTCCACCAAAGCTTTTATTCCACACCAGTGTACCGTTAGAACTATATTCAACAATAATAGCGTCATCGCCATCTCTATTTAACCCCGCCAGATCACCGTCATCCGAGCTGGAATATCCCGCCACAACATATCCACCGCCAGAAGCCAGAGTGACCGACATAAACCGGTCCTCATCACTCCCACCGAAATTTCTGTTCCATTCGATCTCGCCATCAGAATTATATTTGACGATAACAGCATCGTCATAACCATTACTTAGCCCAGTCAGGTCACCGTCATCTGATTTGGATCGTCCCACTGCAATATACCCACCGTCGGGCGTCGAGGCGACTGAATCGAAGAGATCAAGATCGCTCCCACCAAAGTTTTTGTTCCATTCGAGTGCACCATCAGAATCATATTTAACGATTATGGCATCACGGCTACCTTTATTCAGCCCAGTTAAATCACCATCGATTGAGTTTGAGAACCCTACCGCAATATACCCACCGTCGAGAGTTGGAACACCGGAATAGAAAACGTCGAGACCGGTACCGCCGAAACTGCTGCGCCATTCGAGTGCACCATCAGAATCAAACCTAACGATACCGGCGTCGGAATACTCTCCTCCTACTGCAATATACCCACTATTCGGTGCTAGGGCAACTGAATAAAAGTTTATATAGAATCCACACTGATACCATTTTAATGCCCCACCAGAATCAAATTTAGCGATATAATCATCACCAACTACAATATATCCGCCGTCAGAAGCCGCAACGACCGATTCAAGTTCATACGCAAAGTCCATGCTCCACTCTGCATCCCACTCCCCGCTTACCGCCCGCGCGTTGTCGACACTGGGCATGTTTACTAATCCGGCGAATACTAACACGCCGATCAATGCGATCGACGCGAATAATTTTACTACCTTTACCACAAAACCTCCTTTTTTGCATGTGTTTGTAATTATCTCGCTTTATTACATAAACCATTCTACCCCCCCCCAGGGTTTGTCAAGCATTTTTTTGTAAAATCGCGGGTAATTTGATGTCATTTCGAAATTAGAAATGATTTTTTCTCCGCTCATCTCTTATGAACATTAAAGTATTTTGGGATTTTTTAGGGTTGTAGTTTTTACAGCACTACACCCACAATATTCCGCGCAAGACGTTCGCGGTTTCTTCCCAGTCGCGGACGGTGATGGTGTCGAAACCCATTTCGACGACCGGATAGTCGTTGCCGCCGGGTTGGGTCATGTCGCCGAAATATAAAACTTCGTCCATTGTGACTTTTAATTCTTCCAATAAATGCGTCATACCGAACACTTTATTTGTACCGGGCAATGCCGCGTTGATCGATGTCGTACCACCGATTTCAAACATGAATTCCGGGGCGAGTTCTTGGGCGCGGGCGACGATTTTTTCGCGTTTTTTCATGTCTGGATCCCATGGATATTTGATTTCCGGACTCGCTTTCTGCCCTAACGCCGAAAACGTGACCTGGGATACGCGGTTTTCGATGATTTCGTCGTCGGCGGGAACTTTGTCGGATTCCCAATAACCTAATTCCTTCGCCGCGGTCTCGATTGCGTAAGTCATTTTTTCGACCTGCTCAGGAGTTAAATCGTACTGGTAACCCAAATCCCAATCCTTTTTCGCCACATTGTAACGATAATAACGCGTACCCTGCGTCACGAACAAATGTAATCGCGCGAGCTGTTCGTCGGTCACGCCCGCCTCTTTTAGCGGATCGACAATCTGGATTAAAAATTGATCGTATTTTTGTCCCGAAATTGGCGCGATTTCAAATCTATCCAAACATTCCACTAACAATTTCGCCATTTCCGGTTTAATCGGTGTTTTCGCGATATTTAATGTCTGATCAACGTCAAAACTTAAAACTTTTTTCATCATCCTCCTTTACGTAAATATTTTATCACAGGATAGACATATGCTAAAATGTTTGTCATGTTAAACACTAAAATTCTCGTTTCCGGTGCAGATTTTTTCGCGCTCGATGCGCCGATCAACCCATATTATGATAATAATCCCGTCAACGTCGCCGAGGCGATGCGCGAACACGCCGCGATTTTGAACGCGTTCCATGACGCCGGTATCGAAATCATCAAAGTCGTGCCGCCATCAACGTCGCAGGACGGCGTTTATACGGCGAACTGGGGTTTAGTGCGGGACGGCAAGGTCGTTTTGAGCCGCCTCCCCGATGCGCGGGTGTCAGAAGAAGATTACGCTGCGAAAATCTTTACCGAATTAGGTTTAGAAGTCATTCGTGTCCCCGAAGATTGGCATTTTTCCGGTCAGGGCGACGCGTTGCCGTGCGGGCGATTTTTACTCGCGGGATCGGGTTACCGTTCCGATCCGCGCGCATCAAAATTCGCCGCCGATGCGTTGGGGTTTGAACTCATACAATTGCACGCCGTACCAAAATTGGACGATGCCGGAAATCCATGCCTAAATCCGTCGAGCGGCTGGGCGGATTCGTTTTTTTACGATATCGATCTCGCGATTTCAGTGTTGCGCGATGATTTGATTGCTTATTGCCCCGACGCGTTCGACGATGTGTCGCGCGCTCGAATCGCCGCCCTGCCTGTCGACAAAATTACCGTTTCGTACGAAGAAGCCGTTAAGGGTCTCGCTTGTAATCTGGTTTCCACCGGCGAAACCGTCATTATGTCCGCCCACGCGCCGAATTTGAGGTCCGAAATCGAAAAACGCGGACTAAACGTCACCCCCATTCACGCCCCCGAACTCGCCCGCGGTGGCGGTTATATCCGGTGCGTATCATTGACGTTGGGCGAATAATGTTGTTCTAGACTTGACACGGAAGCAAAGGTATGCTATAATGGTAAGATGAGGCGTTATAACTTTAATTCTGGTCCGAAATCACCCGAAACTTTATCTAAACCCGTTGACATTATGGAAATGTTATCAGCATTTCCGCCCGAATTTGTGGAGCAAAAACTGATCCCCAACACCTACGCCATTCAATTGACAGAGGGCTGTAGCGGCGGGTGTGGATTCTGTTCCGAAGATTCCCCCCCCCTGGGCGAACATTTCTTCTCATATGATTCGTTGGAGCAATTCAGAGACAAATACGGAAAATTGTTGCCAAACGTGATCAAGAAAGGATCGAGTGTACACTTATACGTGGCGAGCAATCCGTTCGATTATAAAGACGGCAGACATAATTTTATCGACGCAGCACGTTTATTCGATGCGCGCGCAATCAGTAGAATGACCCCCAAAATGATTAAGCCATTCGTACGTCAGGCGGAAGATGAACTCATACGTCAATCGAAAAACGGCGGTATAGACCTCACCTCGATGCCGCGCATGGTGATTATTAGCGACCGAGACACGCCCG
The DNA here is from genome assembly GCA_009787015.1 of Candidatus Saccharimonadota bacterium. Taxonomy (GTDB): domain Bacteria; phylum Patescibacteriota; class Saccharimonadia; order Saccharimonadales; family Saccharimonadaceae; genus WRGU01. The sequence continues at coordinate 5,636 of WRGU01000028.1, forward strand.
TCGATTGTAAGGCGAAAGATAAATTCCGAACTATGTTAGACCGACATGACATTCGCCGTAAAGAATTGCAGGATATTGTAATGGGAGAATATTTTCACCTATCCAACGCAACGCCAAAGGCAAACCTCGGCCGCAACTATAAACCAAATCAGGATTTCATAACCTGCGGAGTTCATCATCGGGCTCTAAACGGCGTAGAAATTACACCTACCGGCATAACTGGCATGTTGAGCGTTTATCCAACACCAGATAATCCGCGAGGGCGTTTGGAATTTCCGATTACTAACGAAAATGATCCGGTTGTTCTGCACCAATATATTGATGTTGCAGGTCAAGTAGCGCCGCTGCCCATAGCGTTCGCTCAGCCTGAAAAAGGTCTGTCCCGCGACCAATTGCCGCGTTACGACGACAAAGAAATCCTGCGCGAAGCCTATTACCTAAAAAAATTACAATACGCTATCACGGTTGAATATTACGAACAACTGACATATGATAAGGAAACCAAAGAAAAGTGGTGGCGGTTAATGTTTGAGAACGCGCGCAAGCATTTGCAATACGTCGAAGATATCATTCATAGCGTCCAAGCAAAAGAAGATGCCGACCTCTCCGAAACTTCGCGCAAAATCATGCCGGACATGTTGAAACTATCCGGATACGTGACTCAGTGGTTGAATTTGATTGACCAAAACGACCACGCGGGCGCCGTCGCGTTCGCGAATGAAAAAATGTTGACCGCAGACTAACTCTGGTCGACTTTTTTCAACAACTTATGCGCCAATTCGATTTCGTTCCAAGGATGTTCGCCGTCGGCGCGTTCGATGGTTTTTTCGTGACCTTTGCCGAGGAGGAGTACCAGGTCGCCGGCGCGCGCGGTTTCGAATGCGAATTTGATAGCGTCGGTGCGATCGGGGATTAAAAACAGGTCTTTGTCGCGAACTTTGCCCGAAATTTCCGCGCCTTTGGCGATTTGATCCAAAATCTCTTCACCCGGCGTGTCGCGATCGTCTTCTTCGGTTAAAATCACAATGTCAGAATATTTTCCGGCGATTTCGCCTTGCGGTTCACGCTTGCTCGGATCGCGGCGTCCGCCCGCCGAACCGAATAATGAGATTACGCGACCTTTGACCGTTCCCGCTAAATCGCTGAACAACTTTTCAAAACTGTCGGGGGTGTGTGCGTAATCGACGATGGCGTGAAAATCTTGACCTTCGTCGATCGAATTCATGCGTCCCTCGACGTTTTCTAATGCCAAAATGCCCTGCTCGATTTGTTCCCGCGTTAGGTCATACGACAGCCCAACCGCCACCGCCGCGAGCGAATTATACACATTAAATTTGCCCGGCAAACGGGTTTTGATGTGGTATTTTTCACCGCCGTACTTGATGAAATATTCCACACCATCGGGATTTAATTTAACTTGACGCGCCATGAGCGCCCCGCCCTCGATGCCATAGGTCAACGGATTCGACACTGCATGTGCGAAATATTTCGCACTCGGATCGTCGGCGTTAACCACGCCGATTTTCTTGCCGCCGCGGGTTTTCTCGGCTTGACGGAACAATTTACATTTCGCGGCAACATAATGCGCGAAAGTTTTATGATAATCCAAATGTTCGTGCGTCACATTCGTCATCACGGCGATGTCAATCGGCACACCAAACGCCCGATATTGTGCCAACGCGTGCGACGTTAATTCCAACACCAAATATTCCGCCCCGCTATTCGCAATTTCGCGAATACGCTGGTTCAGAAGTTTCGGTGGCGCGGTTGTCATGTGCGTGATCTGGTTATTAACCTTATCCACGCCCCAACCAACCGTCGTCATGAGCCCGACTTTTTTGCCGGCGGATTTCAACATCTGATAAATCATGAAACAGGTCGTGGTCTTGCCGTTCGTACCCGTCACGCCGATCACCTTCAACCCCGCCGCCGGATAATCCGCCTTGTCCGCCGCGCGCCATGCCGTAATTCGATGATACGGCAACACCCAGGTATCATAACCCGGAATCTTTTCAATGAATTTTTTAATTGACATATGCGAACATTTTAGCACGTTTTTGCGAAGTTAACGAAATCTGAACACCCGCAACTTTCCAGCCGAGATTATCCTACAAGCATCGCCCTTACGATCGGGTCGAGGATAAGACTGTCTTTGCCGGAAACTTGCACGTTCATTGAAAACGCCCCGCATTTTACTCTGTCGCCAATTTTTAGAGGTCTGCCATTGCTGCGAACAACCACCTGTCCAAACGGGTGTGCTAATTCATATGTATTCGTTTCGCGGTCATAGCGCCCAGTCACCGTCAATTCCACATCCTGCGCAAACCTACGCCGGAATTCTTCTTGCATAATTGAAACGGATTGCTGGTACATATAATCCTGCCGCGATCGACGATCGGATTCTTCTCGAATTTGACCCGGCAACTGATCCGACGGCAAGGATTTGTGACCGTCATATAATTGCACTCTATCCACAATCCCGCCTTGATCTCTCACGAATTGCAAACCATCGTCCAAATCTGCCATCGTTTCACCCGGCAAACCAATCACAAAAGTAGTTTTCCATACAAAATTCGGTTTGTTGCCGCCGCTCCGAACTACACCTAGAAAATCCGCGATTTTCTGGCGCGTTCCACCTCGTCCGACATCTTTCAAAACCTTCTCGCTCGTTCCGTCGAGGTTTATCCGAACTTCGTTGACCGTTTTAGCGTCGCGAATAGATTCAGCGATTTCAGTTGTCAAGTTCTGTGGTGCGAGATTATGCAGTTTCACCTCGGCGAATGCCATTTCATCAACCGATCTCACGAGTTTCGGCAATAACTTAACACCGCCTTGATCGACACCATACAATGAAAGATTTTCACCGGCGAGCAATAGCGTCTGCGCATTGGTGCGCTGTTTCGTTTGTCTAATCGTGTCCAGTGTTTGTTGCAGCGGAAGACTTCGGACCGACTTGTTCATATAATGCATACAGCAGTAGGCGCAACCGTTCGTACAGCCGTCCTCTACATACATTTTAATACCATTTTCACCCCTCCCCATTAAATCCAAATTATCCAGGTGTTCTCCTCGTTTCGCGCTAGCCAACAAAATCGGCAAAACGTCTTCGCCAACTCTGTTGATGTCGATTTGATGAATCCGCGTTCGCTCGTGCAACCCAGTGCGTTTTCGCAAATACTGTTTGAAATCTTCTTCGGCATATTGACCAGTAATCGCGCTAAAGCAACCTGCTACTATCAGATTTCTTATCCGAGGATCTTGCCCCAAAATTCTCGCTAAACCGTCTATGTTATCTTCTATTATCTGTCCCGAACGCGCGCAACCCGCAAATAAAACGTTGGGTGAAAAACCATTGACTATTTCGATATTGTTTCGCACCAACAAATGAGCCAAACCGTCTACTATAACCTGTTTAACCGGGGCGCAAGTTGATTCGCAAATCTTGATGCTCGTGAGAGCGGGTCGTTCTACTATGGCTTTCATATCTATAATTCCAGCGGCAGTGTCGGTTTATATTAAGACAACATCCAACACTCCCGACCTTTCCCATCGGGCACAAACATTGTAGCACACTTGCGCAAAAAAGTCAAGAAGCGTCTAGCGTTGGGTTGTGTGCTACAATATTCTTATGCACAAATTTCGCCGCGTGGTTGCGGTTTGCTCGCCGGATTCGACGCGATTTGATAAATACAGTATGAAAATCAAATCCGAGATTTTGAAATTCGTCGAACAGAATAATTTGGAATTTATCGAAATCTCGATTGTCGACACGCCGTATTTCGCGGCGCGCGACATGGTTATAGAAAATTTGCGTGACGGCGATTTAGTGGTCGCGGCGGGTGGCGACGGGATCGCTAACACGGCATTAGACGCGGCGATGGAATCGAACCGCGACGTGACTTTTGCGGTTTTGCCACTCGGCAACGTGAACGATTTCGCGTCATCGATCAATGGGCGGACGAGCGATACCGCGAAAATCCTGCATGGATCGGTGATGGATTTTTTCCCATTAAACCTAAAAATCAACAACGAACATAAATTATTCGCGGGTCAGTATATTAGTTTCGGAACGACGACAGTGTTGGTGGATTGGTTAAATTCGCCGGCAACGCGGGCGGCGCGCAAAAAATATCGCGGCAATGTGGCGCGGTTGATGTTATACGGAGCGCGCAATATCGGCAAAATTTCGCGGGCGATCGCGGCGACGAAATTACCGCCGCATCTCGATTACAATAGTTTCGGATTTTTCTTAGGGCGAACTGGCAAATATTTCAAGTTGCGGCGCACATCACAATTACACGGCAAACCCGACAAATTTCTCTTTCATCACGACAATTTCCGCGGCAAAATGTTTTCCGACGCTGGAAAATTGACGGGCTGGTTGATCAATGGCATCCCCGGCGATGTCACTAATCACAAAAAAATCGCCTTTCAAACACCGCTCGATTTCGTGTGCCAGGTCGGTGGCGACAACGTTCTCCTGCAAAAAGTTTCCGAAATCACCTGCCGGCGCAGTGAAAAATCCATCCGGATTCTCGTACCGAAAAACTAGCGACGCGAACCGTTTCGGATCGCCGACCTCTTGCTCTGTGAGTGAGGCGGGAGAAGCGGTGAGTAGGAGCGGGATTACTCTGCGACTTTTCGAATCACAATATGGCGATCGCGACCTTCGCCCTCGCTCTCGGTTGTGAGTTGCGAGTAGTCGCTTAAAACCTTGTGGACGACGCGGCGTTCGGCGGCGTTCATGGGGCGCAGCGGCATTTCCTCGCCGCTCGCCAGGACTTCTTTCGCCCACTCTTCTGCCCGATCGGCGATTTGGTTGTTGTGGCGGCGTTTGTAATCCGCGATATCTAAATTCACGCGCGTTAATTCCGCATTTTTCTGGATCAGGGTCGAGCGCAACAAAAACTGCAACGACCTTAACGTGTCGCCATTTTTCCCGATCAATAAATTCGACATGTACGTATTTGGCACGGACAATTCAATAACGTCCTCGTCCGCCGTCGTGTAAACGTCGGTGTTTAGACCAAAAAACGACAATGTGTCCTCGATGTATTTTTTGGCAAAATTGATTGATTCTTCGCGATTCATATTCCTCCTTTACTTCGCCTTAATTCTCCTGACGACGGTTGCGCCGCCGGAGGGTTTGGGTGTTTTACTAGTTTCAGAAGTCTTTGTTTTCAGAGATTTTTTCGGTACTTCGACGATTTCCGCCTCGACAGCCGTTCGGACGCGCTTTTTCGTTTCGTCGGCGATGCTGATCATTTCCTTGTCATCCTTTTTCAGAATGAAACTTTGCTGGACGACAGCAACCAACGAAGTGATCGCGTAATACAGCACCACCGCCGCTGGAAATTGTATGGCGGCTATGAACATAATTAACGGCATAATATACATCATTTTGCCAGTTGTCGCCGCCGCCATTTCGGATTGATCAACCTCTTCGCCTTTTGCGGCGCTCTTGAACATGTCACGGAGTTTCTTTTTATCCGACGACTTCGGCATGATTTGTTTGCTCTGGATGAATTGAAAAACAGCCGCCAAAATCGCGATGATCAGTGCCGGAAAATAATCGTTGGCATTCTTCGTCAAGTCCACCGCACCGAATAACTTTGGTTTAAAGTTTTCGACATCTTCTGTTAATTTCTTAACATTTCCTAAATCCCTAACCCCAGGATAAGCGATTGTTTCGCGCTTTAATATTCTGTCTTCGCGAGTCCTGGCTGTCTGGCAATAATTCTGCCAAAAAGTTTTTTCTTCGTCCTTTTTATACTTGGAAATATCTTTCTGACACGATGTATCGCCATTTTCGGCAAATGACGCCGGAACGCTGGGCAGCTTTGGTATATTAAACAAGTTTATCACGCCAATCAACGCGATAAAAACCGGCAATTGAATCGCGAGTACCAGGAACGATCCTCCTATCTTGATGCCCTTTTCCTTGTATAGCTCCATCATGAGCGTCGATTCGAGCATGCGATTGCCGTTGGCTTGTTTCTTGATCCGTTTTAATTCCGGTTGGATTTGTCGCATCAATTTCGTTTGATGCAGTTGTTTTTTCACCAACGGCCATAATAATACGCGCACGATGATCGTCAAAATAATAATCGCCACCCCAAAATCACCAACAAAATTGTAAATCAACGCCAACAAGTTAAAAATTGGTTGCGTCAAAAGCCTATCAAAAATATTCATGACACTATTGTATCATTAAAGTGTCGTGTCGGCAAAATGTCGGTGACAATGTCGGCAATTTACCCCTGTTAAATGGGGCTAGAAATGTCGGTGACAATGTCGCACTTTTATTTTGCGTAAAGACAATCTTTACGCAAAATAGTTATTTGGGGATTTTGAATCCGAACACGCTGCCCTCGCCCTCGGTGGATTCAAAGATGATGGTGCCGCCGTGGGCGGAGATGATTTCTTTGGCGAGATAGAGACCAATGCCCGTGCCGTTGGGGCGGAGATTCCGGGCGTTGCCGGCGCGGAAAAATTTGTCGAACAACATTTTGCGTTCGTGTGCCGGAACGCCGATGCCGTTGTCGCGGACGCGAAATTCGATATTATCCTCGTCGCCAACCAACGTCGCCTCGATCACGCCGCCCGTGGACTTGGCGTAATTGATCGCATTGTCGAGGAAATTCATGACGACGTGCTGGATTTTCTCGGCGTCGGCGCTGATCATCGTTTTGCCTGCCGGTTTATTGAACTTGATTTTAATGCCTTTTTCGACGGCGTGCGGTTTGACTTCGGCAATTTCTTTTTGGATTAGGTTAACAAGGTTAATCTGTTCCTTGCTAATAATAAATTTGCCCGATTGGATGCGCGAAACGTTGAGCAGGTCGAAAATCGTGTCGCTCATTTGCTTGCCGCTGGCCACGATAGCGTCGGCGGCTTTTTTCTGTTCATCGGGCGATCCGTCGAAATCGCCATCGCTCAACATCGACGCATAACCGACGATGGATGTCAGCGGCGTACGCAATTGATGCGACGCCAGCGACAAAAAATCATCCTTGGTTTGGTTGAGCCGCTTTAGTTCGCGTTTTTCGCGATCGCGCTGCGCGAGCAATTTTCGATCGGGATTTTCAATCGTGTTCGCCATCACAAGCACTATAATCGTTTGAGCGAGCGTCGTGACGAGCAGTCCCCGCTGAAAAAACTGGATCGCACCCGATACGCTGCCCACTATGGCGAACAGCGCGACAAACAACAGGGCTTTATCGCGCCTCAGCAAGCGCCACTTCCAAATGCAAACCGCGCCGGCGAAACCGCACAGCGACGCTGCCATCGGAACATAGAGCATATCGATCCCAGGTCCATAGGTATAAGCAAAGAAGCCATCGTTAAAAACGAACACGTCCGTAAAGAATATAACTGCCGTGAGAATGATGAGGATCCCCGCGGAAATCGCGCTAACCCCAACAATACTGGGTCGCGTCGACGGTAATATTTTGGCACGAAGCAATATGTAAACCGTGAAAGCAATAATATACGCCGCCAACGCTACAACATACAATTTCAAAACAATCATCCAATATATTTCATTATTGGCATCGATATTCGCAACGGCGATGTAACAACCAACTTCCAAAAATAAACTGACCAAATTAATCACGATGAGCGTCGCACAAACATTGTTATCGATATTATTAGCACGTAATTTATTGGCATAAATAACAGCATTCGCAATACTAATAATCAGCGCCGCCAAACTCGCACCCAGAAAAATAGCAAAAGGGGTTATCATACATAAACATTATAACACAAGGAATCCCGTATTCGGCGGCGTAATTTTTGGCGTTGGCGGTTTTGGCGGTTCTTCCTGTGTACAAATGATGTTGTCAATTACGATTTGTACACTCTCACCCGTTACACCATTTAATCCAACGAGCGG
>WRGU01000029.1 GCA_009787015.1 Candidatus Saccharimonadota bacterium
GGGTAAATGCGTGGTTCAATTCGTTACGAGAAAAGTTTGGCGACAGTGCCGCGGTCGCTAAATGCGGATATTTTGCGGTGGTAAACCCGAAGGTTATGTTGACCTCGGGTATGGAGTTAGGGGATGCGGCGTGTATGATTGTCTCAGTTTCTTATAGAGAAATTGAACGCCGCATCCTAACCTCCTGGCTGTCGGCGAACCTCGAACGCCGCAGCGGCGGTTTGACAAATTGGACAAGATCATATATAATTAAAGGAGAAGAAGTATGAAAAGTATAAAAGAATTTTTAACGATCAAAGAATTTTCAGATCTCGCGGGGATTGAGATTCCAACCCTTCGGTATTGGGATCAAATCGGATTATTTTGCCCGATCAAACGCGATGCCAGCAATAACTACCGGTATTATTCGACACATCAGATCATTACGGTGAACTTTATAAAGGTTCTAAGTATATTGAGGGTTCCGCTGAAAACAATCGCCGAGGTGAAGGACAAACGCGATCCGAAATCTGTTATGCAGTTGATCGAGACGCGGGAAAAACAATTGGACGCAGAAATGCAACGGTTGCGCGAGTGTTACTCGATCATTCACATGCGGCGTGAATCGATCAATCGCGGGTTTGAAGTACTGGACGAGCTAGGGCAGAAAACGATAAAGGTGGATACTATTTCTATTGTGAATAGAGAGGAGTCGAGGCTTATCCTTGGACCGAGCAATAATTTTCAGCCTGGCGAAGGTTTTTACCGACCGTTCACTCAGTTTTGTAAACAGGCAAAGGATATGCGGATCAACCTAGGTTTTCCGATCGGGGCAATGCATGATAGTTGGTCGGCGTTTCTAGAGGCGCCTGGCGAACCGCAGTATTTCTTTTCAACGGACCCAACCGGCAACGGTAAATTACAGGCTGGAGAGTATGTGACGGGCTATATCTATGGCTATTACGGTCAATTCGGCGATTTACCCGAGAGAATGGAAAAGTATATCAAGAAAAATGACCTGAAAGTCACCGGACCCGTGTACGTGCTCTACCTGCACGACGAAGTCTGCGTCAAAGAACCCGATCAATATTTAGCGCAGGTTTGTGTGGCGGTGTCGAGGTAGAATTAGGAGCTGGCGCATTTCCAAAACTTGTCTGGCGGGCGACGATGCCGAGCCAGACTTTTTTTGCACCAGATTGTAAAAGGAGTTTTGCGGCGGCAATTGTCGTTGCGCCGGTGGTGTAGATGTCGTCGATCAGAAGAAAACTCGTTGATTTTAGATTCGGATTGATGAGGAACGCTTTTTCTGCCTGCTGTCGGCGTTTTTGGAACGTGGCGGAATGTTGTGAAACATTATCGGTTCGACGCAAAGCGCTTGTATTAATCGGAATTTTCCTGATTCGTGATAATTTACGAGCAATCAATTTTGTGTGATCGAAGCCACGTTCGCGAATATGTTTAGGGATTGTCGGTAGCGGCACGATGACCATGCCGGGTGGCAAATCGTTTGGTAAAGTGGCGACGAGTAATTCGGCGATCGGTTGCGCCGAAGCGCGTTCGGAAAAGTATTTATGATCGCCAACTAAACGTTTCAAAACGTCAACACGTTCGCCAACCACAAAAACTTTCGAAAAGGGTAGTTTGCGCGAGCATTCTCGACATAAATTGCCACGCAATGCATAATCGTGATCGTTGACAAACGTTTGGCAATGGACACATCGATGCCATTTTTGATCCAGAATGTAATTTTTACAACGATTGCAAAGTGTATTTCCGACCACCTTACAACCCTTGCATATATGGGGTGCGAACCAACTTAGTATCCTATCTATCATTGTAATTTTTACCTTAGACAAGCATAAAGAGCTTGCATTAAAATTTGATTTACGTTATAATTATAACATTGACGCCGAATTTAAGCGAGATAAAGGAGGAGATATGGCGAGGCAAGATGACGAACTACTGTTGGACGACGAGTTGACGCAGTTGTTTGGTGATGACGAACCGGTTGAAGAGCAGGTCGTTTCAACGACGACTGTCACGACAACTACGAGTTCTTCTGACGATGATTATGTGACTGTGCCGGGGCAGTTGGCGGTTGATGTTTACGAAACCGCGGAAAAGTTGGTAGTTAAAGCCCGCACCGCCGGTGTGAGCAAAAACGATTTAGATGTTTCGATCGCCGATGGCGTTTTGACTATCTCGGGCACATTGTCGAGCAACGACGACAGTGGCGCGACACATTGGCACATTCAAGAATGCTATTGGGGCGAATTCTCGCGTACGTTGGTTCTGCCGGTGGCGGTGAAAGAAGACGAAGTCGAAGCGACGCTCAAGGACGGTGTTTTGACCGTTTCGTTCAGCAAGGTCAAGCAAGAGCAGGTTAAGAAGATTTCGATATCGTAGAGTTTTTAGGACTATGAACGACCATCGCTATGAGCGGTGGTTTTTTGTTGAATAGGAAAAAGTGTCGAAACAAAAAATACCGCAATTACTTGCGGTATCTAATGAAATGCATATCGACCCTACTTCACAAAGGTTGAGAACACCCAGTTCACAATCGCCCATGCGAGTAGTGAAATCACCAAACCGATGATAGCATATAGGATCGTGTTCTTTGCTGCCTCGACCTTCTTCGGATCGCCACGCGACATGATGTACGACAGACCGCCCCAGATAAGGAATATAACGCTCAAAATACCGACAACCAACAGAAAGATATTGATAATGTTGTTGACTAACTCTGTCGGATCATTACTGCCTACCCACAAGTTCTCTTTACCTTTCATACACTTAGCCTTGGTTGTTATAGTTTTATTACCAGTCGTAGGATCGGTAGTATATACTGGTCTTACGTACTCGTCACCGCCGGCTGCCTGGCACGTCCCTTCCTGTGTTATTTCGGCTGGCGTTACAGCGTCGGATTTTATTGCACTCGCTGTTCCTGCTATCCCTACAACCGCCAATGCCATCATAGGTACAATCACCGCGCCGGCTAAAATTTTCTTTAATGATAATTTCATTTCTGCTCCTTCTACTTACCGTTAATGTTTTACAATAACAATTATAAACGATTTTTTTTCGCCGTCAATAGGTTTTTGCATATTGTTGTGATAGGGGATCAAATAGTTACGCATAATTTAGATAGTTGCATAAAATTTCCATTTCGGTTATGATAGAGTTATGAAAATGAGATGGTGGGGGACAGGTCGTCATAAAGTGATGAGCAATAGAGTAGAATCGAAGCGTCATAGGTATTGGGGAGTTCGCGCAATCGCAATCCCAATAATCTGCGGGTTGTTGATCGGGGTGATGTTGCCGATAGCAAACGGTCAAAATGCCTACTCTGCGCCAACCGCCAGCGCCAAAAATATACTTTATTTGAGATATGACCTGGAAACGTTGTGGAATTTCGAAACCGCCGGATTCGACGACGATGTGTCTGTGGTTGGCGGCAAAGTGACGTCTATCGGTGTTAATCGCAATGATGGAACGGCAAAAGCTACTAATTTTAATGCCATGCTAGCCAGATATGGAATACAACCATCCACACAGGAATACATGGACGTCGTTAATAATACATTTAGAGTCCAAAATATTGCCAATAATTATCAAAAGCCTAGTCTTACTTCAAACGCTACGGCCACCCTCGAAGTTTGCAAGAGTAGCAGCCATATGAGCAGCAAGATGCTGGCCGATTATATGTATAATAAGTATCCCGGTACTAATATCGGCGAGATCCATGATGCCGGTTATAATGGGACCAATGCGTCGGATCTAGTGACTAATGGAAACAATAATCTTGCCATTGTTGTTGTGGCGCAAACGATCGCTAAACAATGCGGTGTGGGAAAAGATGATACAAAAGTCAAAATATTTGGCGATAGCAAACATAAATGCAGTGAATTGACGCAAACTATACGCGCCAAGGCGAGTGATTTATCGAGAATATTACTCAAGGATCCTAGAGTTCCAGAACCCGAAGCTAATGCTTTACTTGCTAGCGTTGGTATTGTTAGCCATGTCGATGATGATGGCAACGTCATCGTTGATCAAAATGTTTCACCACCGGATGAGAAAACATGCGACGGCGGGGCGTTCGGTTGGGTGATGTGTCCTTTTGTTGAAAAAACGGCTAGCATCATCGATGTTATTATGGGAGCAATCGACGATGGGCTATATTTTAATGCTCTTAGCGACAGTGAGGCTGCCAAGAATCTGCAAGACATATGGGGATCATTTTTGGCACTCGCCAATATTGCGTTCGTTATCGTATTCTTAATTATAATCTACTCATCTGCAACTTCTGTTGGACTAAAAAACTATGACGTCAAAAAAATCTTACCTCGACTGGTTCTTGCAGTAATCATGGTCAACGTCTCATTCTGGATTTGTGCGGCAGTTTCAGATATTGTGAATATTATTGGTTCAAATATCTATGGCTTCATAGTCGGAATGGGAGGCTACGAAGCGCCAAGTATTGGCAAATCGATCACAGAGTCTGCGGCGCTCACACTTGGACTTATTGTAGTTGTTGCTTTCTTCGGCGGTCTTGCGATACTGGCGTTGTCGACACTGTTAATCGTAGCCGTCCTAGCTTTCCGGCAAATCGCGATTGCTGCATTAATTATTATTTCACCGATTGCATTTGTGATGTGGTTATTACCAAATACAGAAAAATTATTCAAACGATGGTGGAAAGCCTATACACAAATGCTATTTATATATCCAATGATCATGGGGGTCTGGGCATTAACTAAAGTTCTAGATAAAGTGGTTAGTAATGTGTCTATCGAAGCAGGTAAAGAAGTACAAGCCATATTCAGCCTGATCGCGCGGGTGGCACTCTTCGTTGCTCCTGTAGCCCTCATTATCCCGATAATGAAAATGGGCGGGGAAGCGATGGGGGCGTTGCAGAAGTTGTCGAATAAAGGGCTGGATAAGACTTTGAAGAAACCATTGCAAAATATGGATGAGAAGCAGAAACTCCTAAATCGTGCCGGTTGGACGAACAGAATGAATAATCTCGCTAATGGTCTTGGGTTCAAAAATTTCCATAAAGACGAAAATGGCGGTTATTATAAGAACACTTGGGCAGGACGTAGAAAGCAGGTTTCGGGTGTCGCTCTAGCCAAAATGCAGAACAGTAAAAGAGGACAACGTGCGATTGGTCGCGCAGACGCAAATGCTACAATGCTTGAATCAAGGGAAGGACTCAAAGACGCAAATTTGAGATACGATGAAGCAAAAGCTAAAGGCGATAGAGTTGCTGAGCTGGCAGCGGATTTTGATCGTACTTATTACGGAACATATGAAGATGAACACGGTAGGTTACGCAATACAATGACTGACGTGGCTGGTGGTACAGGGACAGGCAAGGTGCAGAAGTTTTTTAGAGGGGTTGCTGGTGGTATCGCCGGTATCGGACGTGGTTACAGTTTAGAAGAGGCGAAAGCGTATAACGATATCGCCAGTAAGGCGACGCAAGGTGCACAGAAGTTAGAACGGCTAAAGGTTGATTTAGAGGGACAGTTGAAACTTGATACAGTTAAGAATCAAGCAGAGATAGATAAAGCGAAGGCACAATGGGATGCAAGTTTGAAAGCAAATCCCATAGCGATTAAGGGTGAGAGTGCTGCTTTGGAAATTAAACGCGCAGGTACGGCTGCATGGGAAAATGAGATTACCAAAGCGCCAGAAGGTACGTACACTGCGGAACTGGTAAATGCCGCTTCACTTTCAGCAAAAAAGCGAGAAGACGATGCACTTAATGCGGAGATATATCGTCAAGCCAACCAGAAATTTGTCGTGACTAGGGCGAATGGTACGAAAGAAGTAGTAAAGGACGCAGGCTGGATTGCTGCACTCAGGGGTACTGGTGGATCTTGGGAGGATATTCAGAAAAAGGCGCAAGAAATTAAAGCATATGGACTTGGTGCAAAAATCGAATTAGCAAAAACCGATGCACAAGGTAGCGTCGATAGTGCGCTGACGACCTATTCTGAGTCTGATGCATTACGTCAAATGGGCTATGCTGACGCAACATCTAGTGTTAGAGGAACCGATAATAATCCGTTTGCGCAGCTTGCTGCATTAAAAAACGCCGAAACGGGGGGTGGGTCAGATATATTTGATTTTCTTGCCAATAGTGGTAGAATGTCGCAATGGTCAAAAGACAATGCGGCAAATGCTACGGGTAAGGGTTTTATGGCTGAACTAGTGAAGAAAAAAATTGGTTGGGCAACCACTGCAATGCAGAATGGTATTCGTAACGGTAGTTGGGACGCTGAAGGTGGCTATCTAGGATATCTTAAAGACGCTCTAAAAAGTGGCCAAGCCAACCATAGCAACCTAATCGACCCAGATTTTAAGGAGTTTGCTAAAAACCAAAAACTGGTATTAGCAAAAGGGGACGATGAATTGAAAAAGCAATGGGCAAAAATGGTTTTGTCTGGTAGGAGTGACCAAGTAAGAGGACCGCTGTTGAATGGTTCTGGTGGTCAAAATTACCTTCAACAGTTGCGCGATGCGGGATTAGATGTAGGGGACTAATACGTTCCGTCTAAATGTGGGGGGGGTAGTAAGTGACGTTTGGCAGGTGCATCAATCCAGTCCCACCAACGACCCTGTACGTGTATCTATGTAACCGACGACTCGACCGCCATCGTGACTTTGCTCGTGTTCGTAATCGGCGGGGCGGGTGGTTTTATTGATTGGTCGCGGTGGATTAAAACGCTGATCCAATAGGCGACCATCTGCGTCGTGCAGGTGGACTCTAACCTCGACAAATAATGTCTCGTTCAAATTACCTTTTACCGCATTAAGCGCGAGACTGTCGTACCAATTACCACTGCCTTGTAATATTCCAAACTCTTGATTCGACATGCGACCAAGTTGTATGGCGTTCATTTGTGAGTGTTTTATCGTACGAAATGTCAATTTGGTGCGATATTTTTCTTCTTGACTGTTGCCCTGTATAGCAGTTTGAAACATATTTAGACTCTGATTCGAAATGGTTGCCGTAGTTTCAAATTCATTTTCGTTGAACATAGTTTGCAGTTCAGTCGCCATTTCCTGCCACTTCTTCTTGGCGATGTCAGCTTCATCTTGTAATTTCTTTTGGGCGCATCTAATGCGTTCGATTAGTTCTCTTATTTCGCTCTGGGCACGTAAAACTTGACCGGCATCGGCGGGCAGATTGCGTTGTAAGAATGTTTTCCAGATGTCACCATGCGAGTTAGGATTAATAAGCGTTTCATCTAATTTTCTGATATCTTGATTAAGTCCTGCAAGGGCATTTTCTGTATTGACGGATTTTTTTAGTTCTTTCTGTAAATCTTGTGCATCATTAAGATCAATATTGCCTAGATTTGCTCCATTCATATAATCGAGCTCTCGCATTGACCATAGCATTGCCATTAGTGCGGGATTATGATTGGCGTCACCGAGAAAATGGTTGAGTATTTGATGCGTTTGGTAATCAACACTAACGCCATTATCAACGTCATAATTCTCAGCTCTGCTAGATATGGCGTGACCATGCTCTTTGCTGCCGTAATATGAATCATGTGCGGGATTAAAGTTCGGATTATCCAGCCAGCGATTTAACCATGATGAGCGTTGACCCTTATGATAGCCCTCCCAGCGTTTATCGCGGTGCTTTTTATGCTTCTTCTCCTCGTCTCGCTGGCGTTGTTCTTTAAATAGCTCGACATCGGATAGTTGGTCAATGGTCGGCAGATCTTTTTGACCAGTATTCGGATTATCGTTGCCCCACGCGAGTATGGCATCTATACCGCCAGATGGCGCGATGATATTGGTATGAACATTAGCGCGGTCGTTATCTTTGCGCGCGTTGACACTACCTTTGAAAGTTTCTTTTATTGTTGATCGTTGCTGTTTAACCTCGTATATTTCTTTATCAAACAGACCTGCCACCGCTTGTTTTAATTGAATACCAATGCCGCTTCTGCCTGCTGCTACCTCGTGGAATGTTGCAGCTGCCGCTCGCCCCATGCGACGCTTGTAGCGCTGCCCCCATGACATTTTCTCTTCCTTTTTTGATAATTCATAATGTGCATCATCGACTGGATTATGTCCAGCTCTCATATGTGTGATGATTTCGTTCAAAATATCTTTATCGGGAACATTTTGATTGGCATTGATATAAGCTTCCATTTGCGCCACGGTCGGGTTGGCGGTTTGAATAGTCTCGATGGCGATGCGTCGGCTGGCTGGCAATTTTACGATTTTATCGACGATCGATTTTGGCAGATTGGTCAGCTCGCGTTTTGGTGAAAAATGCTCAATTAAATTCTGCAAATTTTGCACACTACCATATTTTTTGAACAGTGCTTCAGTTTTAGCATCCATTGTTTTTGATAATTGTTCTCGCTGCGCTTGTTGTGCTGTCGTAAAACTAGCGTTAGGTGGGATTATCGTTATCTGTAATAGTTGGGTATGTAGTTTCTTAATTTCGTCATACTTCTCTTTGGCTTTTTTGACATCTTCGTACGACAAGGGGGCGGTTATCTGTTCTGGCTCAATCGCTTCGAAATCAAGCCCAGTTTTTTTTGATAAATCAATTTTGCTAAATAATGGCAAAGATTGACCATTGTGCTGATGTAACGGCTTGTTGTTAAACTGTTCAGCGTTATGATTGTATCCGTTCGGAGCATCGGCAACCCAGTGGGCGACATTATTACGCCAATTGATTCGGCTAAATAGATTGGTTACATTGAACGCAGGTAGCGGTAGCGCGGCATAAAAATCAGTTCGACTAGTAGCACTTTTCCACCTATTGATATTAAATCTAACAGAATTATTGGTATCATGCAGATATTTATACCACTGTTCATCACCATGGGAGATAGCGCTATTGTATAGATTATATACAATATTCTGAATATTTTGTTCTTTCGTATCCACCTGCTGTAGCGCAGTGTCACCGTTCTGATATCTAGCTTGTCGTAAGCTGGCGCGTTCCGCTTGAGCAACTCCTGGGATAGTCTGTGTATAATAGGTGCTTACACGGTTCATGTGACTCATCGGATCCTCCGCAGATATCCATGGACCAGTAGGGTTATTGGGATCTGGTCTTATCAAAACCATATTAGTTCCGGTAGCTCCTAACTCCGTTTTGTACTTTGCGTGCAAGATGTCTAACAGTATCTCATTTTTTGGGTGGTCGTCTAATGTTGGCGGTTGATTCAGATTCATACTATAAATTTTATAAAACTTAACCACTTTTGTCAATGTTTTTTTCGGTAATTATCATGATCGAAATGAATTTATGCGGGGGACTTTACACTTTTCACTGGGCGTGTTACAATGGTCGCTACTTGGCTGCCTTTGATACATTCAGGGACGGTAGCTCAGCCGGTAGAGCACGGGCCTTTTAAGCCTGGTGTCGCGGGTTCGAACCCCGCCCGTCTCACCATGCCAAGTATGCGAGCGCGACTGACAATCAGTCGCGTTTTTTGTTTTTCGTCGCTGATTCGGGTTTTGTGGTTAATTTCACGAATACTATTCGATCGTACACCAAAAAGTTCACAATCATCGTGACGCACGCCATTAGACCAAAAACACCGGTGCGTCGTACAAAATCTGCCGACCAACCGACCCAGGCGGTCAGCCAAAATGCGAAATCATACAACCAGTTCCAAAACGACTGCTTGAAAAACCATTCCAACATCGGTTGCAACGTGGTGATTAAAATTAAGTTGTAGATCAAAAACTTGACCGCCGTTGATTTGGTATTGTCACGGTTGCGCCAAGTCAGGTGGCTATGCAAAACGAGTCCTGTTATGACCGCCACAAAACCCGAACCGGCGACCGCGAACCATGCGTTTTCGACAAAAATCGGCGCGAGAATCAGATACATCACATAGTTAACCAGCGTCACAAAGACGCCCACCGCCACGTAAACTGCCTTGGTGTTATTGGTCAAGTTCTTTAGACTTTTTTTCACTGTGTTCTCTCGCAATTTTTGCACGATGGAATCTTTCAACCAGATAGAGTGGACGACCCTTGGTTTCGTTGAAAATGCGCCCGATGTATTCGCCGATAATGCCTAGACCAATTAGTTGAATGCCACCCAGGAACAGAACCACGGCGAGCAGGGTAGAATAGCCCTCGGCGCGCGAAATGCCGGTGAAGTATTGAATTATAACCACGACGATGTAAACAAACGCGGCAAACGCCACCAAAACCCCCGCCATCGTCGCGAGACGCAGCGGCGCGATCGTGAACGATGTGATGCCGTCAATCGCCAGATTCAACCGCTTCCAAAAACTCCACCTGGATTTGCCGGCGACGCGTTTTTGTTGTTCAAAATCGATGGATTTTTTCTTGTATCCGATCCAACTAAACAAGGCTTTATTTTGGCGGTCAGTTTCGGGCAATTGCCGCAACGCCAAAACCGCGCGGCGGGAAAACAGACGAAAATCGCCGGTATCGACCTGGATCGGAATACGCGTCATTAACTGAATCGTGCGATAATAACCCCACGAGGTCAGCCGCGTAAACCAACCCTCGGCGCGCGTTTTGCGTTTGGCGTAGACATCATCATAACCCTTTTCCCACCAACTGATCATTTCGGGGATCAGTTCCGGCGGTTCCTGACCATCGGCGTCCATAATGACGACCGCATCGCCGTTGGCATGATCGATGCCGGCGGCGACGGCGATTTCCTTGCCAAAATTCCGGCTGAAATTCAGAAACGAAATGTGCGGATCAGTTTCGGACGCCTTGCGCAAAATATCCAAAGTTTTATCGCGCGAACCATCGTTGATAAACAGGAATTCAAAATCATATTTAGGATTATTTTTAATGAGATTATCGAGCCGCGTGAACATCATGGGCAATGCCTTTTCCTCGTTGTAAGCAGGGATAATAACCGTGATTAGTTTCATGTTAATATTTTATCATAGTTATCGCGAAACGACGTAACATGTTACAATGGTTTAGTGAAAAAAGTTTGTTTAAGTTTAGTTTTAATGATGATCGCCTCAGTTTTTTTGGTGGTACAGGTAATCGCGCGGCCAGAAGACAGCGCAATTTCGGCGAATTGTTTGGCGGCGCAATCGATCCTGAAAAGATTGGAAAAAGCCGACATCAGCACGCGTATCAATCGCGGCAGTGATTATGATAAGTTGCTAAATCTGATGTTTGCGATGAACGCGCGTTTGGCGTCAAATCGGATCGCCGCGCCCGAACTTAGCGAAATCACGGCGCAATTCAGCGAAGCGATCGACAAATTCCGATCGCATTACGACGGTTACAACGATGATCTAGACAGAGTTACGGATATCAAATGCAACGAAAAACCTGGTGAATTCTACGACTTCCTAGAAAAAACCAGGATTTCGCGAAAAAAATTACACGAAGATGTCGGGAAATTAAAAGAATTGTTCAGCGAATATAAGAACAAATTGAATGCGTTGGTGGAGGATAGGTCATGAAATTCCTCGATCGATTGAAACAGTATAAATTCGGCGTTTTTTTGGCGCTTGTTCTCTTGATTTCGATTGGTATTACGATTGGCGGAATGATTATTTATCGCACGAGCGGTGCGTATAAATATGATCTGTCGCGACCTGGTTATGAGGATATTCGTGGTGATGTCGACAACAAAACTGACGAATCCGCCCCATATTCGACCAACGGTCCGATCGATAAGGATGCGTTAAAAGATTTTTTTGATCGTTACGATAAAATTACCGATCGTTTGAACGAAATGAACAATTATGGCAGCGAAGTTTTGAGCGATGAAAATCTGAATTTTCAAACAAGGGAATTTATTCCGGAAGAAACCGTTGTGGGTGAGATTTTGGAAAGTACACCGTGAACGACGAAGTGGTCGATGTTTTAGCGCGTGGCGATTTAGTCGTCATGCCGAGCGACACGGTTTACGGGATTTTCGCGTCGGCGCTCGATGAATCAGCGGTGGCGAAATTGCGTCAAGTTCGCGAACGCGACGCGAAACGCGGTTTTATCGTGTTGATCGACAGCGTGAAATCCATCGTCAAAATGATCGATTTATCGCCGGAAATCGAAAAACGCTTGCATAATATTTGGTCGGCGAATTTTGCCACCAGCGTGATCCTTAATGCAAAAAGTTTACAATACGTGTGGTTGGCGGATACGCGCGGCGAGGAAGCGACGATCTGTTTTCGTGTACCGAACGACCCGAATTTACGTAAAATCTTAAGTAAAACCGGACCATTATGCGCTCCCAGTGCCAATTTACCTGATCAAGCACCAGCGAAAAATATCGCCGAAGCGCGAGCCTATTTCGGCGACGCGGTCAGTTTATACGTCGACGGCGGGGAAATTTCCAACACATCGGCATCGCGCATTATCCGATTAAATGACGATGGTACGGTCGAAACGATCCGCCCCGACGGACACAATCACCCCGAAGATTTTGTCATCACGCGTCGGCGAAAATTATACAAATTCGCGCGCTTTGACGAATTTGCAACTTGTTTTCACTTGGAGGAGTGGATGGAGGTTCGTGATGGCATCTTAAGCGAGCCGAACCTTGCTTCCGCGCGACTATCGAAGGACGGCGAGAGAGTCAGTGACAAGCCCCGTGACGACGGGCGCGCGGAGCGGCGTGGGAGTAAGGTTCGGCGGAGCGGTCTTGTTCTCGAAATCGGTGCGGGTTCGGCGTTGTTTTCGGTCGAATTGGCGCGACGGAACCCAAACAAAACATTTATCGCGGTCGACATCAAGGGCGATCGATTGTATCAGGGTGCGAAAAGGGCGCAGGAACTAAACCTGAACAACATTTTTTTCGTACGCTCCGACATTACACGCATCACGGAAATCGTTCCGCCGCATTCGGTTGACGAAATTTGGCTGACTTTTCCTGATCCGTGGCCGCCGAAATCTGATGCACGCCATCGTTTGACCGCCCCGCGGTTTTTGAATTATTATCGCGAAATTTTGCGGTCGAATGGGACATTAAATTTCAAAACCGATAACGCGCCGCTATTCAAATGGTCGCTCGAACAATTCACAGAAGATGGTTGGAAAACCGAATTTTTGACGCGCGATTTGCACAGTTCCGACGCTTCGGAGGAATCTAAAATCATGACCAGTTACGAACAGCGTTTCGTCGCGGAAAAACTAAAAATCCACTATGCGCGATTCGTCATAGTGGATTAAAGTTTTCAATTACTCGTTAGTTTTTTTGTGCTTCACGAACATCACAGCCAGAACGCCGGCAATTAGCGCTGATGTCGCCGCCATGATCTCGACCCGCTTTTTATCCTCGATCACAGCACCAGCGTTAGGTGCAGCTTTCCCGCCGGTTGCGGTCGGTCGATTTGGAGCGGTTGGTTCGGGATCCGGTTCAGGATCTGGGTCGACAATGGGGGCGTTTTCGTCGAGAATCTCGCCCGTAAAGGTAACGACATCTTGGACTTCGTAGTCATCGCTGAAATCGCTACATATAGCGAATATCGTCATTTCAGTTAGATAGTCGCTGGCGTTTTTAGCTAGCATCGTAAACGGCGCAGTCCAAGTATTCAAGGCGGAGTTGGTTGCGGGTATTACTCCAATACCTGCAAAACCGCCTACTTCGTATTCCGCGGACACTCCGAATGAACACTCTTGTTCGCCGCCGGTTGTTATGACAGTCAACGTGACCTCGTTCTCCCAAGTTGGGTCTGTTGGCGATATCGAAACCGAATCGATCAATGTACCCGCTGGCAGTTCAGCGGCGATCGTTGTCGCGGCTGGCAATGCTAAGCCCACGACACCCAACGCCAATGTTGCACCAATTAAGAACCTTGATATTTTTCTCATTTCACCTCCTCTGATGATTTATATTTAACATAATCATTATACCGTGGGGGGGGGCAGAAGTCAAGTAGTTTTGTAAAAATTCTATCCACCACCCACACATCTTGCACACATCTCACTAATAAAATTAACTAGAAGGGAGATGAAAGTGAGGAATAGGGCTATGACAGAAAA
>WRGU01000030.1 GCA_009787015.1 Candidatus Saccharimonadota bacterium
CCGCCAATAACCCACCAACCACACGTCCGAACCCCTCTGGATCAGTGGCGGGGTTGGGTATGTCGGATAGGCATATATCGGGTACTCTCGGTTTTTTCTTGCGGTGGAAAAAGTTAAACATCTATCTTACCATTGTAGCATACTTTGATAAAAAAGTCAAATATTTTGTGCACAAAACCAAAATGTCATCCCGAGCGTAGTCGAGGGATCTATTCGCTATCTACTAAAGATCCCTCGATTCTGCTGCGCTCCACTCGGAATGACATTCGACGGTCAGATATAAATTATCTCCACGCCGCTCAAATTGACGTTGCCGACGAGGTGGACGGTGGGGCTGTCGGGGGTGAGTTCGGTGCGGTTCTTTTCGTCGATGCCGCCGAAACTACTATCCAAACCGTTGATAATGCGCCAATTTCGGGGTATGTACATTTCGATGCCGCTGAACGAACTGTCAATCATGATATTTAATTCTTTGCCGGCGGGTATGGCGTTGTTGAAATAGACTTTCACGCCGCCGAAACGGGAATCAATCAAAACTTTTTCGAGTTCCTTGGATTCGATATAGCGCACTGCTGATCCGAAATGTACCTGGATTGCAACTTGGCGTTCGTTGCTGGATTCGGGTTTGCTGAAGCCTTCGCATTTCCAACAATCATCGCAGTTACGGCGGCGGAACAGGATCGAAAACGCGATCGATACCAGCACCGCGATGCCGAATAATCCGCCGATTGCCTGACCATTTAGATTTAGGAGGTCAGTTTGATAGTTCGCGATGGTGGCGATGCACGCCATCGGGACGAACACCATGAACCAATTCAGTTTGACGAGCGACGAAACCATGATGGCGGTCAGGAAAATCACCAAAATCAGCCACCAAATATTGATCGAGAATGTTAGAAACCCGAAAATTTGTGCGGCGATCGCGGCGGCGGCGATCAGAAAAAACATGCTCCAAAATATCCGCGCGAAAATGTGACGCCGCGGTGAGAAATTAAAGATGTCCCAATCGCGACCCTTTCGTTTGTAGCACTCCTTGACGGGGGATTCCTGTTCTTTTTTATGAGGATTTGCCATAATAACTCCTTTCTTTACTTATTTTGGCTTTCCGATACTTAAACGTTCGATTAGAGGTTTATAAAAACTGCGACTCAACGAAATTTGCTTTGACGACTCGCGGAACTGGACGATGCTCGGTCCGGCGAGATTGCGCCGAATCGACCAAATTTGTGCGGTGTTTAGGATCGCTGATTTGCTCGCCCGTGCGAAACTGGGCGGCAAAATCTGTTCCAGTTCATAAAGTCGCAGGCGAATTTCGTAAATATTTTTCGCCGTATGCACCCAAGTTTTACCATCGACACTATCGAAAAACAGAATGTTCGCCGTGGGGACGAAGAACTCGCGTCCATCGCGTAACAGCGCCAACTTCTGCGTTTTCCCAACCGCCGCGAGGATCGCCGTTTGCAATTTGGCGACGTCCTCGCTGCGTCCGCGAATCGCGATTTCCGGTTCGGGTAAACTTTCGTCAATATCGATACAGATTTTCATTGCTAGCCTTTAAATCCTGATAGTATCTTAAAGGTTTTAATTCAATTTGTCTAGCGTTTTTCGATGAAAGGTTGATTTTGGCGGGTGAGCGGTGGGGATTGGGGGTGGGTGGTCGAGAGCCAGTTAAGTTGGTTAGGGAAAATATTGGCGTCTATCCTAGTCAATAATACTCGCGCCGTCGCCACTGATCCATTTGTCACCATAGGCTCGGGCTTGTTCCATAACTAAATCCGTGGCGAGTTTTTGTTGGTCGGGCGGATAGCCATATTCGTTCAAAACTTTCTTGACAGCGACTTTTAATCGAGCGCGAGTTGATTCTTTGTATTGCCAATCAACGGTAGTGTCTTGGCGAATTTTGTGCACGATTGCGCGGCTCAAATCGCATAGTTTATCGTCGCCCATTACTTCTTTCGCGCTATCGTTCTGGATCAACCTTTTCCTTGAAATAATCCATTAACGACTCATCACTGATCTGAACCAGTTCCTCGCGTGGTATGTTATACGCCGCCCCCATATCCTGCCTAAATGCAGAATATAGCGCCCGCCCCCTTACTTTTCATCTTTTCCCGCGGTCGATCCAGCGGATTTCTGTCTCGTAAATTCATATTTGCCAATTTTTACGCAATTCTGGGGCGAATGAAGGGACTTGAACCCTCGACCTCCGGAGCCACAATCCAGCGCTCTAACCAAACTGAGCTACATCCGCCATGTCAAATATATTAACAGATTGTGCGGTTTTGCGCAACTTGATTTAGACCCTGAAACAAGTTCAGGGTGACAATATGGGGTAGCGCGTACGGGGTATTGACACGGAAGCAAAAGTGTGATACAATGGTAAGATGAGTAGTCATAATATTGTCACGCAGGGTGCGGAATTACAACAAAAACACGATGAATTTATGAAAAAACATCAGTTGACGGACGAAGATCGGCAACTGATGGGGGGGGGTGCTGTGGCTTTGGCGGAAGCGACGCCTCAGTCCGAACAGCCTAAACTCCAACCCGAAACAGCACTCCAAAATCCGTGGTTGTCGATGAGCGATCACAAGAAATTGCAAAAAAAGCGCACGCAAAAACAGGAAAATGCGGTGCGTCCGGCGGATTCTTTGCCGTGGGAGATGATGAGGGAGCGGGACTTTCGGCAATATTCGGCGGGTCTCGACGAATATCGTCGGGCGGATGTCGAGGAACGTCGTGAAAAAAGTTGGGCACTCCGAGATGGCTATCAAAAAGTTTTGGAACACGCCCCAACATATTTCAAGAAGTTGCGGGAATTTTCGGAGACCTTTGATTCAAGCATTAAAAATGCGGATACCACAAACCCTCAATACTTGTCGTTAATTAACGCGACATACGTTGATTTTCGCAATAAATACGGTCAGGAGAGTGATGGCGAGAGAAAGCATAACCAGTTCGCGACATGGGTTGCGGCGCGAATGGTCGATGAATGGCTGGCGATTGATGCTGTTGATTCTGAATTAAAGCGCGAAACGACCGCGCCAACTCAGGTTCAGCAAAATCTGGAAAATAGGCGGCGTGCGCTGTATTCTGCATTTAGGCAGGATATGGGGGCGGCGTATAACATACCACGCGAGGAACTGGTTCAGATCAGTGATGAGTCGTTGCGGGATTATTTCAAGGAAAAGGCTGATCCAGGCGAGAAATTTGCTCACAACAGGACAAATCTTATTAAGTTTCATAGCCTCTTAAATCTGCGTCGAAATAGTCTGAGCGGGAACATTGGTAATACAAGGGACGATGAGCGCCCCAACATTCCGATTGCCAGTCGCGCCGCGATATACACCAATGCACCGTTGGATTGGTATTCGTTTGGCGATATAAACGATGAATTTAAGGATCTGTCGGCGTTCGCCCAGGAGCCGCGCATTAGCGAGGAGGAGGCGGTTATGCATGGTTCACCCGCAAAAGGTTGGGATCCGTATCGTGCCGGTCGAATTCACGAGCGCGCCGAGCGCAAGGAAGCGATTAAGGAACAAGCCCCAGAATATTTTGCCGGATTGATTGAAATCGCGGGAACTTTTAATGAAGATGTGAAAGATCCGAACGGAAAGCATAAAAACAGTTGGCAGCGGAGCCTAAACTATGAAGGACAGTATAATGATATGCGGTCGATGATAGAGATGAAGCACAAATACGGCGGGGAATATGCCAAAACGGCGTCGGAAGTGTCGGATTACGCGGTGTATCTCGCGGCGCGGTTATTGGATGAGGATATGGCGATTAAGGCGATGTCGGCGGAGTTAGAAAATCTGCAACAAACCAATAATGATTTTGAGGGTTGGCAGGTTATTTCGAGAGCACTCGATGGGAGAAAGCGCGAGAAAGCGGCGCAGGCGGTTGGCAATAAACTGCGATATACTGTGCAACAGTTCGCCGGCGATTTGAAGGAAGCCTTTGGCAACGAAGTGTTGCATGGTCTCGATTTGTCGGGTGATTGGCGCAGTAAAGCGGAACAGTTGCAAACAGTCTTTGGTCGAGCGTTGTTGCCAGAAAACGAGAGGGAAGACGCGGACAGACAGCAAGATGTGTCCGAGGTGGTTATACAAGGACTGCAAAATATCCGGCTGAAAACCATGAGCGGTTCGTATGAAGAATACGCCGATGACACACGAAAATCGACACTGTCGTTCATGGATTCAGGAAAATTGCGCGATCCATTGTCGCCCTCCGGCGCATTCGGACAATTCCAAGACGAGTTTTATCACAATTAATCTGTCATTTCGAGCAAAGCGTAGCGGGGTCGAGAAACCTTTTTGCATTAGTGAAAGATCCCTCGACTTCGCTCGGGATGACGAGTATCTAAATATCCCTGAAAATCTCAATTTTCGCGCCCAGGGAATTGAGGCGTTGGTAGAGGTCCTCGTAGCCGCGATTGATGTTGTAAACATCGCGCAGGATGCTCGTGCCGTCGGCGGCGAGCATGGCGAGGAGTACGACAACAGAGGGGCGGAGTGCCGGCGGGGCGACCACGTCCGCGGCGCGCCAATGCGTCGGACCGTTGAAATAAACGCGGTGCGGATCGATGAGTTCAATGTCGGCATTTAATTTGGATAATTCTGTGAAATAAATCGCGCGATTTTCGTACGCCCAATCATGCAATAATGTCGAACCGCTGGCGGTCGCCGCGATCAAACCGAGGAAGGGCAGGTTATCCATGTTGATGGAAGAGGGAAATCCGGCGATTTTGTCTTTCGGCGCGGTCAGCGTCGATTTTTTGATAGTAATGTCCGCGAGCACGGTTTGACCGTTGTGCGACAAATAACTTGCCGAAGTTTCAAATTTTAGCCCCATGGTTTTAAGGACGGCGAGTTCCACATCGATCATCTCGATTGGTACGCGCTTGACGGTAATTTCACTACCAGTGACGACGCCGGCGGCGATCAGACTTACGGCTTCGATCGGATCTTCACTCAAATAATACTCGATATCCTTATTAATTTCCGGCAAACCGGTAATTTTCAGGTTTGTGCCGCCAACGCCCTCGATTTCCACACCTAACTTTTGCAGGTAATAACAGACGTCGAGCACCATGTAATCGTTGCTGACATTGCGGGCGACCGTTACGCCGTCGTTTAATGCCGCCGCCATCAACAAATTCTCGCTGGTCGTGTTGCCACGCTCGGTTAAGACGATAGTGCCGGATGCTTTTTTGGGGATGACTTTGGCATGATAAAAATCCGTGCCAGTCGCCGCATCAACCCGCAAACCGAACGGCGCAAGCGCCTCTAGATGCGGTTCGACGGTGCGTTTACCAAGATGACAACCACCCGCAAACGGAATTTTGAAATCGCGATATTGATGCAGGAGCGGACCGAGGAACATGATGATCGATCGGGTTTTTTTGGCGGCGTTGATATCCATTTCGGATAATTTGAGGCGCCGCGGCGGGATGATTTCGAGATCCTTATCGTTCAACCAACGCGTTTTGACACCGATCGAATTCAGGACTTCTAAAATACGGTTGACTTCCTCGATGCGCGCGACGCGATAGAGGGTAGTTTTGCCTTTATTTAATAGCGACGCGCACAATAATCCGACCGCCGCGTTTTTTGACGTGTTGACGGTGATTTCGCCGCGCAATTTACGTCCGCCGCGTACGCGCAAATTTAATTTACCCTCGTTGTTGACTGACAAAATTTCACTGTTGAGGACGTCCGAAATGCGCGCGATTATTTCAAGACTGATATTTTGCGTGCCTTTTTCAATGCGATTAATCGCCGATTGTGAAGTGTTCAGTTTCGCCGCCAATTCCGCCTGTGTTAAGTTATGATTGATGCGCAGTTCCGCCACCAAACGCCCGATTTTTTCGCGATAATTCTTTTCCATAGTAACAGAATTTTATATCATATTTAGTATAAATGCAAGTGATTTTTGCTAAAACTGTGGATAAGGTGTAGAATATTCCTAGTATGATATGATTTTCTTATATGACGCAGGAAAAAATCTAATAATTTTAAGGAGGGAAGATGTTTGATAAAGAAATTTTTACACTAATTGATAGCGAAACCAAGCGCCAACGCGACGGATTGGAATTGATTCCGAGCGAAAATTATGTGTCGCGCGGAGTGTTGGATGCGATGGGATCGATTTTGACCAACAAATATTCGGAAGGCTATCCGTCATTTGATGGTTTAACCGAATACACGGACGCGCAATTGGGCGCAGAAATTTTGCCCGACAAACGTTATTATGGTGGTCAGGAAAATACCGATCGTGTGGAACGATTGGCGATCGCGCGCGCCTGTCGTTTATTCGGTGCGGATCACGCCAACGTGCAACCGCATTCCGGTGCACAGGCGAATAATGCGGTTTATAATGCGTGGTTGGAACTCGGCGACACGGTGTTCGGTATGGACCTCGGTCACGGCGGGCATTTAACGCACGGTGCGCCGGTGACGCAATCCGCGCAGATTTATAACTTTATTCGTTATGGGATTGATCCGGAAACCGGTGAATTCGATTATGATGAGATCGAAAAAATCGCGATTAAGGAACAGCCCAAAATCATCCTGGTCGGTTATTCGGCGTATGCGCGCGTGCCGGATTTTGCGAAATTTGCTGCGATTGGCAAGAAGATCCCGGGTTGTTTACTCATGGCGGACATGGCGCATGTGGCGGGATTGATTGTCGGCGGGGTACATCCTAATCCGTTCGATTACGGATTTCATGTTGTGACAACTACAACACATAAAACTTTGCGCGGACCGCGTGGTGGTCTGATTTTGAGCAAAGGTGTGGTCGGAAATCCCCTGAAAAAACCGGAAAAAACTCTGGAAAATATCCCGACATTGATTGATCGATCGGTTTTCCCGGGCACGCAGGGCGGACCATTAATGCACGTGATTGCGGCGAAAGCGGTCTCGTTCCACGAAGCTCTGCAACCGGAATTTAAGGATTACGCGGCGCAAATTGTCAAAAATGCCGGTGTGTTGGCGGATGAACTGAAAAAACGCGGGTTCAAACTAGTTACGGGCGGCACATCGAACCACCTGATTCTCGCCGATGTTATGAGCAGTTTTGGTATTCATGGCGGGATTGCCGAAAAAGCACTCGACGATATTGGATTAACATTGAATAAAAACGCGATTCCGAACGATCCTGAACCACCATTTCGCCCGTCCGGTATTCGGCTCGGTACGCCGGCGATCACGACACGCGGGTTGAAGGAAAAAGACATGGTCAAACTCGCTGAATGGATTTTAGCGGCAATCGAGAATCGCGAAAATCCAGAAAAATTGGCAAAATTGCGCGCCGAAGTCGCGAAATTCGCC
Source organism: Candidatus Saccharimonadota bacterium (assembly GCA_009787015.1). Taxonomy (GTDB): domain Bacteria; phylum Patescibacteriota; class Saccharimonadia; order Saccharimonadales; family Saccharimonadaceae; genus WRGU01. Next base: position 7,338 of record WRGU01000030.1, read on the forward strand.
CGTCAATTTCCGTTACCAAGTGATAAAAAGGAGGGTATATGAAACAAGTTTTAGTTCTCAATTCTGGTTCGAGTAGTTTGAAATATCAACTGATCGATATTGATACAGAAAAAGTTTTAGCGAGTGGCAATATCGAATGCATCGGTGAGGGTACAGCGAAAGCTAAACATGTCGTCGATGGTGTTAAACACGACGACATGGCGAAAGTGGTCGATAATCACGCCGAAGCGCTCGAGGAAATCCTGACGTTTTTCGATAAATTCGGACCAAAGTTGGACGCTGCGAATCTAATCGCGGTCGGACACCGAGTGGTGCATGGTGGTGTGAAATTTTGCAGCGCCGCATTGATCGATGCGGAAGTCGAACGGGCGATCGATGAATTATCGGCACTCGCACCGCTGCATAATCCGCCGGCACTAACCGGTATTAAAGTCGCGAAAGAAACCTTCGCCGACGTGCCGCACGTCGCGGTGTTCGATACGGCGTATCATCAAACTCTGCCCGAAGCGAATTACACCTATGCGATCGATGATGCGGTCGCGAATAAACATGCTATCCGACGTTATGGTTTTCATGGCACGTCCTATGATTATGTGATGGGTGAAGTGAGTAAAATTCTGAAAAAACCTCTGGAAAAACTGAACACAATAGTTATGCATTTAGGTTCAGGCAGTTCGATCACCGCCATCAAAAACGGTAAAAGTTTCGACACCAGCATGGGTATGACGCCGCTCGCCGGATTGGTCATGGGTACGCGCGCTGGCGACATTGATCCGGCGGTGATCTTTCATTTGAATCGCGAAGCGGGTATGAGTTTGGACGAAATCGATAAATTTCTGAACAAGAAAAGCGGTTTTTTCGGTATTAATGACGGTGTCATCGACATGCGCGAAATCATGGATGCGTACGATCGGGGCGATGCCGTCGCCAAACGTGCGATGGAGGTTTACGTGCGGCGAATTCATCATTACATTGGGGCGTATTTCGTGGAACTCGGTCGTGTGGACGCGATTGTTTTGACCGCTGGAATTGGCGAAAATAACGGTCGGGCACGGCGATTAATTATGAGCGGGTTAGAAGAATCGTTGGGTGTGAAAATTGACGACGCCAAAAACATGGAAAACAACGGTTTTGTCATCGGTTGGCGCGATATTTCCGCCCCCGACTCAAAAATCCCCGTCCTCGTCGTCCAAACCAACGAAGAACTATCCATCGCGCGCCAAGCGGCGGAAATTGTTAAGTAATTACGCCGTAAAGTATCTCTTATCCTGACCAAACTCGGTTAGGGCGGGGACGACGGCATCCGCATTGGATTCTCTTGTGGCGATGACTTGCGATAGGAAAGGATCGTTTGCCTTAACATCAAAGCCGAAAAGTTCAGAACGCTTCATGCGTGAATCTAACACTCGTTTTTCGACCTTACTCTTGGGATCTTTGAGGGGTTGCCCATCGCTGTCGCGGAAGAAATAGGTGGTGCGTTCCACAGTGCGACCGCCAATCTCATCGTGCGATATTGGCGGGCTAGAGGAGATAAAGAAATTTTCATAGGCGATTTTCCGATCTTCTTTAGGACCCCAAAAAACTGATATCCTGTGCGCATTTTGCTGCGAACCTAGTTCTGGATCGTCAAAATCTTTTTTCATAATAAAAGCGATACTCGGTTTCCAAATGTTGCCTCGATTGAATTCACTCGCGCCCGGCACTGGTAGATCATCATCAACGCGTGCACAGATCTGAATCTGGTCAATTCCGCCCGCATCTTTGATCTCCTGTAGGCGTTTTTTGTTTTGAAAACCTGTTGTTTCTGGATGAATGGTCGCGCGCCGGGTTTCTTGTTCAGATTCATGTTCGCTTATATCAACCAACATCTGCATCATCTCGGCGTTAATCATCGGACCAACGGGGCGGTCATAGCCAGAAACCGAACCGTATGCGTTAGGTTTATGCATGAGGTCGGAGCCATTGAACAATAGTTCGCGCACTCCCACAGAATCACATAAGCACGGATCGGTTACACCGAGCAAATTGAAAAATACCGACAGCGCCTTTTTCTGTTTTTCAATCTCGGGATTAGTCGATTCAGTATGCGATTCGTGTCGGGGTGGGGTTGGGGTTTCCAGCGCCGCCACAAAATGACCCGATTCATCGACCGAAGTCGCGGTTTCCACTACTGGCGCTCCTAATTTCTTCATATATTTTTCGTAAACTTCCAGGGCGTGTTCTTTAAAATAGTCGAGAGTTCCCAGACTAATGTCGAAAGTTTTAAGGGTTTCAAGTTGTTCAGGAGTTAACGTTGTTTGTGTTTTCGCACTGTGATTTACTTCCATATTACCAGTGTAACACACTTTTGTAAAAAAGTCAATAAATCGTCAACACGCCAATATCAAACCAACCGATATTCATAAATACTATTGTAACATTTTTTCTATTTGCTGGAAGACTGTCTTCCAGCAGGAGTTTTCGTTAAACATTAAATCGAAATTCGACGACGTCGCCAGGTTGCATGATGTAGGTTTTGCCTTCCGTACGGACTTTGCCAGCGGCGCGGGCGTTTGCGATTGAACCGGCGGCGATCAGGTCATTATAATCGACGATTTGGGCGGCTATGAATCCGCGTTCGAAATCGGTGTGAATGACGCCGGCGGCCTGCGGGGCGGTGGAGTCGCGTTTGATGGTCCAGGCGCGAACTTCCTTTTCGCCGGCGGTCAAAAACGATTGCAATCCCAATGTTTCATACGCGGCGCGGGCGAGTTGGCTCAATCCGGATTCCGATACGCCGTAATCCGCCAATAATTCCTGCGCCTCGACGGTCGATAATTCGCGAATTTGCGATTCGAGTTCCGCGCAGATGAAAACGCAATTTGAGATAACAAAATCACCTGCAATTTTTTCTTCATCCCGTAATGCGTCAAGCGATTCGCGCGGGGTGACATCCCCATCTACGGGGGACCCTGTTACTCTGGTGGCTCCATTGACGCACTTTCGTGAGGAGGATTCAGAAAAAACAGCAGGTGATTTTGGTTCAATAGTACCTATCAAATTCTTCTGCAAATCCTTATCTGTCAACCCATTTTCATCAACATTGAACAAATAAATTACCGGTTTCGCGCTCAGTAAATTCAGCCCGTCGAGCAGTTCGTAGTTCCAACTCGTCGGCGCTTTGCCGGTCAATAACTCATTCTGAACCGATGTTAAATAATCGATTTTTGTGCGGATTTTTGGATTAGCTTTCAATTCTTTCATCAATTTCGGCAGATGTTTTTCAATCGTCGCGATGTCGGCGAGGGCGAGTTCAGTTTTAATAATTTCGATATCCGCCGCTGGATTAGGTGCAACATCATTTTCCGCATCGCCGGTTTGCCGCAAAATTTTGTCGTTTTCAAACGCCCGCACCACATGACAAATCGCATCGCATTCGCGAATATTCGCCAAAAATTTGTTACCTAAACCTTCGCCCTTTGACGCGCCGGCAACCAAACCCGCCACATCAACAAATTCGACCGTCGCCGGTACGATTTTATCGGTTTTATACATCGCCGCCAACACATCGAGTCGCGCGTCGGGGACGGGAACAATACCGGTATTCGGTTCGATCGTCGCAAACGGATAATTCGCCGCCAAAATATTACCATTCGTCAACGCATTAAACAACGTCGATTTCCCAACGTTCGGCAGTCCAACAATCGCTATTCTTAACACTCGACCACCTATCTTTGTTTTAATTGATTATCAATCTCGCGCAGCGTTTCGCGGGCTTGGGCTTGAGTCATTTTCTTTTTGACATCGTGATAAACACCGAGTTTTCGGAAACCTTCCTGGATCAGTTTTTTCTGTTCGGCGGTTGCGGGTTTTTCGTCATGCGCCAAACCGTCGCCATCAGTATCGCTCAATTTGCGACCGGCGGCAATGAAAGTTTTAATAATAATCGCCAAAACAACCACAAAAACCAAGACAAAAGGTCCAATGAAAAACAGCGGGTTCGGCATATTGCTGCCTGGACCGTTGCCGGCGCCGCCATCGTCCTTTGACATATTTTCAATTTCGAATTTGGATGCTACCTTATGATCGCGCGGATCAGATTTCAGATATTTAATCTTGATCGTATCGCCAATCTCGACGTAACAGAAATCATTGGTGTCGTCGGTATTTTCTTCGCTATATTTTTTTCCGTCAATCTTGACATCATAGGAAATTTTGCAGAATTTTTTGATATCCGAATGCGATGACCACGGTTGAATGTCAGTCACCGTCCCGTCCGCCAGGGAATAACCCTCGAACAACGCCGCGAAAACGGGCAATTGGTTACTCGCGGCAACAATCACAGCGAGCAAAAGTGTCGATAAAATTTTCTTAATCATAGTGATGCTAATTATATCATAAATTATTTAATTTGATTAATCAAAATATCTAGTCCCTCGTCGAGCATTTCGTCAGGAATGTTAAGCGGCGGCATCATCTGGATATTATTTAGACCGCCGACCACCAATTGCAGACCGTTATCAAAGCAAGATTGCTGAACCGCGGTGGCGGTGGCGTCGTCCTTGAATCGCAGACCGATTTCCATGCCTAGACCATCGACCTCGATCAATTTATCGCCGACATAGGGGTTCAGTTTGTCGATGATATGGCGACCTTTGCGCGCCGCCATGTCTGCTGTATTGTCACGTTGATGAATTTCCAAAGTTTTCAGCGCCGCCGCGCACGCAATCGGCATCCAGCCAAAAGTCGAAATCAGCCAGGCTTCGTCAAAGGCTTCGCGGAAAATTTTGTCATTGCCGACCACAGTGGACAGACCCGCCGCGCCGTTGGCGATGGCTTTCGCCAGCACCAGCATGTCCGGCACAACGTTTTCGTGTTCGATGGCGAATAATTTGCCGGTGCGCGAAAAACCCGTGCCGACCTCGTCGACGATCAACATCGTGCCATATTTCGTCGTCAATCGGCGCAAATCCGTCAATAATCCCGGATAGGGCAGCAGCGTCGAACCCCAACCCGTCACCACGCCGGTTTCGGTGAGAATTGCCGCCACGTCTTCGCGCTTCAAACGATTTTCCAGATCGGTCAGAAACGCGGCGTATTTTTCCGCGCTAATGTGTTTGTGCGGAAATTCTAAAACATCAATATCGCCCACGAGCGGCAGCAAATGTTTTTTGGAATCCTGAACCCCGCCGACCGCCAATGATGCGAACAACTGACCATGATACATGTCGTTGAACCCGAGGATTTTGCGCCGCCGCGTATGGACGCGCGCGATTTTAATCGCCACTTCGTTGGCATCAGTGCCGCCGTTTTCTTTGCAACAGGCATTTAATGGATCGGGCAGAGCATCAGTCAGCGCCGCCGCATACTTTTCCTGAATCTGGTTGCTGCCCCATAACAAGGTCGAGGCATTCTCATCGAGTTGTTCATGCATCGCCGCCGCGATTTCCAGATGATTGAACCCGAGGTTGTTAACATTCCACCCGCTCGTGAAATCGACGTAACGTTTGCCATCCGGATCCCAAATCTCGCTCCCGAGCGCTTTCGCGAGCCGAAAATACCCAGCCTTTTTATATGTGCGGTACACAATTGAATTCTCGATCATAAAAACCCCTTTCTTTATATCCATTGTATCACACGGGGTAGGGTGTAAAGAGTAGGACAGGTCATGAATATTGTGACGTAAAAAACCCAACACCAAACAATCCCATGACCTTACATGATCACGAGAATAGTGTATCACACTTATGATTTTTTGTCAAGTACGCCGCCACGACAATAAAACTATTGACTTGCACGCCGTGCGTGTATATAATAGAGGCACAATAACCATAAAGGTAATTAAGCAGTAGGAGGTGTTATGAAAAAGAAATTATCAATTTTAATCAGCGGTGTGGTGGTCGCAATAGCGGCGTTCATCTTTATGCCAACCAACGCCTTCGCGGCGACCGGCATGGCGACTATTGATGTAGATTACCTTTATACGCTCGGAGGGAACACCCACAATGCCAGCAGTCCAGCAGAGTCTTTTTGGCAATACGACGACACCAACAAATATCTGATGTTGCAGGAACTAAACGGCAATTACACCTTATCTGGAGTCAATCCAGATTTGACGGTGTATGTTTATAACAATAATATAAATGTTACTTTCAACAATCTCCATCTAACTAAGACGACACACCCCCGAACTCTTGAGTCGTCCGGTTCTTTTGACAATCTTACTATAAAGCTAGCGGGCAGTAACACTGTTACTAATAACTACGCCAGCGGCTCGGCTTGGGTAACGAACAATACCATGATTAATGGCAGCGGCTCGCTAACGCTTAGAGCTGCTAACGGCGGCGGCATGAGTCTGATGAGCGGCAAGAATCTGACACTGTCCGGCAACGCAACGCTTTATCTTGAGAACGACGGAAGTTATAACACTATTGATGCCAATGGTGGAAATACTATTACGGTGGGAGCTGGTGCTTATTTAGATGCCGCTAATAACGGCTCTGGTAATGGTATTATCGTATTAAGCGGCGATCTTCATCTTAATATTAATGGTTCGGCAACTTTTTTGGCTTCCTCCGGGCACGGAATTCGTCTTGAAAACGGCAATTCTCTATTTCTCGCTGGCAGCGGCGAAATATCGGCCGTTAGTGGTGGTGGTGGGTGGCGAACTGCGATTTCTACTGATCAGCCGATTACCATGGGCGACGGCGGGCTTGTTTTGGGTATGTGGAATGATTCTGGTAGTCCCGAAATTCACATTTTCACTACCGCTTCCACCGCGACTCATCGATGGAAACTAGATGA
>WRGU01000031.1 GCA_009787015.1 Candidatus Saccharimonadota bacterium
TTTTTGTCAATTATTTGCTGAACTGAAAAAATGTAATGAAAAATCCCGTCTTGCGGACGGGAAAATTGAAAAAATCCATAGTTTGGCTAGGGTGGAGGGATTCGAACCCCCGAATGCCAGGACCAAAACCTGGTGCCTTACCACTTGGCGACACCCTAGTGATAATTATTCTAGCACAACTTTTGATATATTTCTACCGGTTTTGGTCCAGGACAATCGTTTTCAAACTCGCGCATCCGCGCTCGGACAGCTGGTGCCTTATCACTTGGCGACACCCTAGTGATAATTATTCTAGCACAACTTTTGATATATTTCTACCGGTTTTAGCGGAAATGTGGTAAAATAGTAAGATATGGAATCATTGAGTTTACAACATTTGGCTATTATTTGTGACGGCAATCGGCGTTGGGGACGGTTGAATGGAAAGAAAATGAGCGTGGATTTTTATTCAGAGGCGGGTCTCAACGTGCGCGATGTTGCGATCGCAGCGTTCAAGCAAGGAGCGCAAAACGTCAGTGTTTGGATCGGCAGTATATCAAATCTCACTTCGCGCGATCACGCGGAACTCGCCGCGCTCGATAAAGCATACCGAATTTTTTTCAATAATCAGGAAAATCTCGATTATGCGCTCAAAAATCAGATTATGCTCGAGTGTATCGGTCGCTGGCGCGAGCTATTAAAACCGGAAACAGCGGCGGTCATCGAAAAAGCCGTCGCCGCCACAGCACACTTCCCCGCCGATTCGCGCCGATTTACGGTTTTGATCGGTTATGATGGTAATGATGAGCGCGGGGTGGCACTAAAGAAGATATTAGATGAGCCAAACCTTACTTCCGCGCGACTATCGAAGAACGGCGAGAGAGTCAGTGACGAACCCCGTGACGATAATGCCCGGAGCGAAGCGACAGAAGGCGCATTATACGCGATTTCGAAGAAATCGCCGTACAAGCGTGAGGAGCGGCGTGGGAGTAAGGTTTGGCGGGATAACATTACCGACGCCAAACACTTCGCTAACCTCTTGCGCCAAAATTCCTGGACCGGACATTTGCCGGATGTCGACCTCATAATTCGCACAGGATCGAAGGATGATCCTCATAATTCGGCGGGATTTTTATCTCTGTTGACCGACAACACGCAATACGCGTTCGTCGACACGCTGTGGCCGGATTTTAACCCTAATCATTTAACTCAAATTCTAACCGATTTCGCGTCGCGCGAACGGCGTATGGGGAAATAGCATGAAAATCCTCGGCATCGAGAGTTCCTGCGACGAAACCGCCGCCGCGGTAGTCGAGAACGGTCGCCATCTGATTTCCAACGTCGTCAATTCGCAAATCGACATTCATTCCGCTTTCGGTGGCGTCGTCCCAGAGGTCGCCGCACGCTCGCATCTCGAAGTTATTTTACCAGTGATCGATAAAGCAGTTCAGGACGCCGGCGGTTGGAACGAAATCGACGCCATCGCCTGCACGACGATGCCGGGGTTAATCGGTTCACTCCTGATCGGATCATTGACCGCGCGAACGTTGGCGCTCCTGAAAAACAAACCTTTTTACCCGATTCATCATGTCGAGGCGCACGTGTATGCGAATTTCTTAGATGGCGATGCACCGCGTTTTCCTCTCCTTGCCCTCATCGTCAGCGGTGGACATTCGCAGATCGTGTTATTCCGCGATCATGGCGATTACGAATTGATCGGTCAAACGGCGGATGACGCTGTTGGCGAAGCGTTCGACAAAGTCGCTAAGATCCTCGGCCTGCCCTATCCCGGCGGTCCGTCAATTGCGAAAGCCGCCGAACACGGCGATCCGCTGAAATATTCCTTCCCTAAGGCAAAAATGGCGGGAAAATACGATTTTTCGTTCAGCGGGCTTAAAACCGCCGTTTTGCGCGCCGTACAGTCGGAATGCGGAAAAGACCACACTTACCCGTCAAACGCGCTCTCCGCGCTCCTGACGCCCGCACAGTGCAATGATTTCGCCGCATCGTTCCAACACGTCGCGGTTGAAACTTTGGTCGACAAAGTCATCGCCGCATTCGACGAATTCGCCCCGAAATCGGTGGTGATCGCCGGCGGCGTCGCCGCCAACCAAGAATTGCGCCGGCAACTCGCCGCGCGCCTGCCGATAAAAATCACCTTCCCTGATCCGCAATTTTGCACCGATAACGCCGCGATGGTCGCTACACTCGGATATTATGTCGCCACTGGATCAGAACCGACCGATCCGCGCGACGTCGAACTGTTTCCATCGATTTCCATGACGAAAACGGCGTGGAAACTGAATTAGTGACTGACTAAACTCTTAAGAGCTTCACCAATAGCGTACACGGCGTTATTGAAATTTTCGCCCGCTGCGCCGTGGGTTACGCCATCAATAAGGGCGAATGCGCCAACAGTCGCAACTGCGCCGGCACCTACAATTAGACCCAACCTTCTCTTTTCTTCTGGTGTTAATTCGAGATCTCCTCTAAAATAACCTCTTATCAGATCCGAGATAGGAAGTTTTACACCTGATTCGAGCGACTCGCCCTGCGGTTGCTCTGGTGCCGATTTTCTACGGAGCGCGTCCAAATCATAATAACGACCTTCGTCCGCTGCGGAGTCAAAACCCCTTGACTCGCTGTCAAATCCAAAATCTGTTAATACTTCTAATTCTTCTAATCCTGCCGCGATTCCAGCTCTTAAATCTGAAGCGCTGGCATTGCTGTTGTATAATGCGTTTAATTGTGTCATAACCTAACCATTGTAGCACACTTTTATTAAAAAGTCAAGCATAATTTCTAATCTGTTATTTGTCATCTTGGGCATAGCCCCGATGTCATCCTGGTGAAGGTGAAATAATCCGTGAAAATTCACTTTCAACGGATCATGAGCCGGAAGAGCCGAAGGCGATACTCGTTTCAGGATCTCCTCTGGATTCCGATTGGATGCTGAAACAAATTAAGTACGACAAGGAGGGGGATTCCGAAAGACACTCGACGGGGGGTTATTTCCTGCGCTGGATCCTGTGTAGGATTTTTTTAGCGGTCGGCAAGACTTTTTCCCACAGCACATACAGCGGCGACAGAGGTAGATCGTACGTTCCCACCCAATCGGTTTCATTGGGCGCAAAACCACGCTTGAAATCGCTCACCCCACCCTGTAATAATCCGTTCATATCATAAAGTTTCGTCCCGCGCTCCTTCTCCGCCCGCATCGCCAACCATTTGAGCGAATAATTCGCCCGATGTTTGCGCCCCTCATCGTTCATTCCACCGTACAGCTCGAACGCCACCTCTGGCGTGGCAACTACCCAAGTAAACGACAGAATCCTGCCCTCTCGCTCTGCGATATACAAGCGGTCATATTCGCCCATTTTGTGAAAAATATCCGCGTAATATTCGTCGCTGTGCAGGTTAAATCCCGCCCGTTTGGCGGTTTCGTGATAAATTTTCATGATCGTGTGCAGATCTTTTTCGGTCGCCAGGCGCATCGTCACCCCCTCGCGCGTGCTGCGGCGGATATCTTGACGCACCTTACAATTCATATTATTGAAAATATCATCCTCGGATTGAGTCAGGTCGACCGCCATCGTTTTCGCCAACAATATGCGATTACTTGACATTTTCCAAGGTTTCATGTGAAGTATGTTTTTATGGTTAAGCCAGCCCGGTTCAATCTTCAAAACCACGCCTTTTTGCTCCTTACCCCATTGCGCCAACTCTGATAAAACCTTTTCGCGATATTGTGCTTTACAAAACGGACCGCGCGGAATGTAATGCATTTTTCCGAACGGCGGCGGCAATTTGCGCGTCAGAATCTGTGCCCCGCCGATGATTTTATCGCCATCCTGCACCGAAATCCGCGTCGCTGTCCACGCCCCGTTTTTTTCCTTTATCTCGCCCCACGCCCATAATTGCAACGGATGCCCCCCGTGCTCCAACACTAAATCATCCCAATATTCCCGATTCATAACTTTATACATAAAAATATTGTAACATAAAAATCCGTCGAGTTTAATCTATATATCCCCACAAGAGTTTCAAGGAATTTGGCAAAATAACGCGGATCAAAAGAATCTTTATATCTCTTATAAACACGCTCTACACCGGTAAGGCATTGTTGCGTTAGGCCGGGACGATATTCGCAAGCGATCATAAATAGTAGCGCTTTGAAATCTGGTTGTCGATTCGCCATCACGAACATAGTTTCCGCTCCGGGCAAGCATGGCTGGTTTGGTATGACTAATCTGCCGCCATTTGGCATGTGCGATTTTATTTGGCAACCGCCACCCTTCCCCGCTCTATAATGCACGCAAGGGTTATCTTCGAGTGCACCCAGTGCAAATCGCACGTATTCCGTGTTGTCGCGCAGACCATAGGGGCGCAAAATCACGTTCAAGGACTCTTCTTCGATGTCGATAATCGCTTCTTTCTTGGCCACTATTTCCCGTATTTCCTCTTCCCCCCCACAAAAATTGGTCGATATGTATTGACACGGTTGTTTTGCACAACATCGACCGCCGCACTCGGCGCAAGTCTTGTAATCGACAGCGTAGCGCTCTAACGGGGGTCGCGTGTCTAGTTGTATCTCGCCATGTCGCGGACTTTCGCTTTTTTCAATATTTCTCGCCTTCATCTTACCATTATATCACACTTTCGCCTCCGTGTCAATATATACGTAGCTAAATCATTATGATACAATGGATATGCAAAACAAAAAGTGTTAATTAGAGGGTGTGAAAATCTAATGAGTTTTCATGTTGTCTTTTTCATATGAACAAAATTTAATATTATAAGAGGTGAAATGCAATTACCAAAAACTTATGAACCAAATCGATACGAAACCGATATTTACGCCATGTGGGAGGCCGCCGGCGCGTTCAAACCGAGCGGGGCAGGCGATCCCTATTCAATCGTTATGCCGCCGCCGAACGCCAATGCGAACCTGCACGTGGGGCATAGTTTAGAGGTTATTAAGGATATTCTGATCCGTTATTATCGTATGAGCGGGCGCGATGCGGTGTATATTCCGGGTGCGGATCACGCTGGATTCGAAACTTGGGTGGTTTTTGAAAAATCCCTCGAGAGTGAAGGGAAGTCGCGTTTTGATTTTCCGCGCGAACAACTGTATCAGATGGTTTGGGATTTCGTGGCGAAAAATCGCAGCAACATGGAATTACAGATACGATCACTGGGTATCAGTTGCGATTGGTCGACGAATACTTTCACGTTGGATTCAAAAGTCGTCAACATCGTTTATTCGACGTTCAAGAAAATGTGGGACGATGGTCTGATCTATCGCGGCGAACGTTTGGTGAACTATTGCACGCGTCATCAGACATCTTTCGCCGACATCGAAGTGGTTTATGATGAAGAGGAAACACCTCTGTATTACATCAAGTACGGTCCGTTTGAACTCGCCACCACCCGACCGGAAACCAAGTTCGGCGATACCGCGGTGGCGGTGCATCCCGATGATGACCGGTACAGGGAATGGGTCGGGCAAACTGTGACGATCCATGGCGTTAACGGCGATTTCAACGTCGTGGTGGTCGCCGACGAGATGGTGGATCCGCATTTCGGCACAGGTGTTGTAAAAATTACACCGGCGCATTCGTTTGACGACTGGGAAGTAGCGCAGCGCCACGATTTACCAGCGGTGCGCGTGATCGATCCGGACGGTAAACTGAATGATAAAACTGGTCGTTTCGCCGGCATGACAATCCTCGATGGGCGCAAAGCCGTGGTCGAGGCGATGCAGGAAATGGGCTTGATCCTAAAAATTGACGAGCATTACAAAACACGCATTGGTCGCTGTTATAAATGCGGCACAATGATCGAACCGATGTTGATGAAACAGTGGTTCATCAACGTCAAGCCGCTCGCTGAACGGGCGAAATCCGCGATCGAAAACGGCGACATTAAATTCGTTCCTGAACAGAAGAGCAGGGAATTGGTACATTATCTCACGGAGTTGCGCGATTGGAATATTTCGCGGCAGATTCCGTGGGGGATTCCGATTCCGGCGTTTCAAAACGTTGACGACGGCGATGATTGGATTTTCGACACACGCGTCGACCAAACCGAAATAGAGGTCGAGGGGCATATTTATCGCCGCGACAGCGACACTTTTGATACCTGGTTCTCGTCAGGGCAGTGGCCGTTTATCACGACGGATTATTTGGACAGCGGCGAGTTGGCGCGTTTTTATCCGAATTCGGTGATGGAAACGGGGACGGACTTGTTGCGACCGTGGGTGGCACGCATGATTATGCTGGGACTTTATCGCACGGATCAGATGCCATTCAAGGAAGTTTACCTGCACGGCATGGTGACCGATGAAAAGGGTCGCAAGATGAGTAAATCCAAGGGCAACGTGATCAATCCGATGGATTTTGTGGCGGAATTTGGCAGTGACGCCCTGCGCATGGGTATCTCCATGAATCGTTCTGCCGGTCAACCTCAAGCATTTTCGCACGCAACGGTGATTGCGGGACGGAATTTCTGTAATAAATTATGGAATATGGCGCGTTTGGTCCAGAAAATTATCGATGAAAATCCGAATCAAGCGGAAATTAGCGACGATTTGGCGGCGCAATGGGTCAAAAAACAACTCAATCAGGCGCAGCGAACTATCGCCGATCATATCGAGAATTATCGCTTCGCCGAAGCCATCGACACCGTGTATCACACGATTTGGGACGATGTCGCCGATTGGTTTATAGAGGCGGAAAAACTGACGAAAAATGTTCCAGTATTAATGGAAATTATGGATTATGTCCTGAAAATCGCCCATCCTTTCGCGCCCTTTGTAACAGAGGCGATTTGGACTACTTTCCATAGTGACGGATCGTTGTTGGTTTCACAACAATGGGTTAATGATTTGACTTATCATGACGACGAAGCCGAGGAATTTGAATCGATTCAGTCGTTAGTCAACGAAATCCGCCTCGTCACGACACAGTTGCCGGCAGGGAAGTATGATTTGTTATATATCGGCGATGAAATTATTGCCGATAATGTTGACTTAATTACAACACTTGCGGGTCTGAAATCCGTTCAGCAGGTCACAGCAGGGCGAGGTCTGCGCATCGCCAGCACCGACCGCGAAGCATGGCTCGACCTCTCGTACGAGATGGTTTACGAACATCAAACGCGGCTCGAAAAACGCCTCGCCGAAACCCGCGCCGACATCGCGAAACTCGAATCGCGCCTCGGCAACCAAGGTTACATCGATCGCGCACCGACACACCTGGTCGAGGAAAGCCGCCAGGACTTAACCGACAAACAGGCACTCGTCGAACGATTAGTCGCCGAACTCGAGATCACGAAATGATAAACAACCCCACCCCGCAAAATCCCGAATTCCAAATTATCGAAGGCAACCACAGCGACATTTACCGCGGCGGCAGTTTTGAGGAGGTTGCGAAAATGCTATTCGAGTCAATGCCGGGTTTCGAGGAAAAATTAAAGGCGGGCGGCGATCATGTAAATATCGCGGTCGATGATCAGGGAAAAAAATTAGGTTGGATTCATTATGTCGAACACGACCTTCTCGATGGCAAACCTTGGCTTAAAACCATGGAAGTTGATGAAAACCACCGCCGGCGCGGCATCGGCGAAGCATTGCTGCGGTGCGCGCTGGCAAACCTCCCGAGCGACAGTCCGATCTACACCATGCCTATATCCCCCGGCGCAGTAAGACTCCTGAAAAAAATCGACGACCCGCGAGTGAAATGGTAAATCTCATTCCTCGAAAAATGCGGGATGAATCTGTAAAATTTCGTTCGCCGATTACGAATCGCTACGATGAAATTCGTCCCGTGAGATTTCATGCTCACTCGCTTGCGTTTGGCTCGCTCAACTGTTGCGCCATCCTGCGCGAGTGTATACGGGTCGCAGGATCCAGAAAAACAGCGATGGATTCTGCGACTTCGCGCAGAATGACAGGAAATGAGAGATTTAGGAATTCAGGTTTAATTCGCTTGCCACTTTCAAAACGTTTGTGGTAAAATATTATTATGATACGTGTGGAGAAGCTGTTTTGGGGAACGATTGCGAGGGTTTTTGTCGTCATATTATTGACGGCAATTTTGCTATTGCCAACCGCCGTTACCGCCATGTCCGAAGAACAGCGCCGCATTTTCGACCTCGGAATTCCGTATTATGATGTGGATGAAGTGGAGGACGAGGGGGTCATTGATCCGTGTGCAGAATATAACGGAAGCGGAAATAATGCGAATATTACACCGGGTGGTTGTGCAAAATTAGCATCATTACGAACTGCAATGTGGAATAGCGCATCAGACAAGGATAAAAAACGTTTTATGCACGTCGTCGAAAAAGAAGATTATGGCTTAATGGCTGTAGAGGCATACATGAACCAAGTCATATCAAAATATCAAAGCGGTTATACGGGTAAAAATGACGGGACGCTAGGCGGCTGGCTCAATGGGTATTGTGTGCTATTTATGGAGAATGGAGCCACAAAATGCGCGACAGAAAAACAGGGCGGCATAACGGCACAAGACCAGAAACTTATTGATATGGCTTTAGGCGGAAGTAACGTTGCGCAGTTCGCTGTCGGCAACGCTACTGGCGGGTCGAATACAGGAGCAGGCAAAATCGTCTGCATCTGGAAACGGGATCCATCAAAGCCAGAAGTGGGCTATTGCCGCGATGATGTCGATTTGACCAAGAGTGGCGGCATCGGCAAATGCAATGTGTATTCTCCATCGGCAGACTTTGGCGAATGCTGGGGATTGGAAAGTAATAGTAGTTGGGCTACCAATATGAAAGCGACATGTGCCGTCACTAGCTCTAATCCTGGTAGCGGCGGCTTACCGAACGAAGCAAACGCAGAGGTTATCTATAAATTCTTGACGGGAAAAGGCTTTACCGCAGTGCAAGCGTCCGCTATCATGGGTGTCTGGTATGGCGAATCGGATTTTAATCCAACAGCTACAGAACCCAGCTCTGGCGCCTATGGTCTGGCGCAATGGCTCGGTAGTAGAAAAACCGCACTGTTTGCAAAGCCTAATCACAATACGCTCGAAACACAACTTAACTTCTTTTTGGAAGAGTTAAACGGATCATACAAAAATCGCGCCCTTACATCAAAAGCCAATGCTCAACCAGATGTCCCGACGGACGCAAAGAAGAAGTTGCCGGATAATACTGGGCAAAAATTCTGGGACAGTTTTAAGAGTACATCTGATATGGGTGCCGCTGTAGTTTTCTTTTTTGATGCTTATGAATGCGGTTTGAGCAGCTCCTCATGTTCAAAACAATTCCATTACAACGATACCTGGAAAAACGCCGGCGGTCGGCTCGGTATGGCATGGCGAGTTTATAATCACTTTAAAAACCGGTCTGATATTAGCGTGCCAGGGTCGAACTCAGCGAATTTAGATGATTATGATTATAACGACGACGATGACAGCACGATGGAAGACTGCGTTCCTGGCAATTATGACGATGACGACACACCCGACGTAGACAATCTCACCGATGGACTACCATTTAATCTTACCGAACAACCAGAAATATGGACAACTGTCTGTTTTGGTAAAGTAAGTGGCGTACACGTAGATGGGCACGGTGGAATAGATTTTCACATGCCATCTGGAACAAAACTATACTCAACGATAGACGGAAAGGTAAGGTCTGTCGGCTGGCAGAGTGGCGATTCTAGTTGGAGTAAAAAAGTGATTGATGGAAAGACATATACTACGCGTGGCGTAGGATGGGGATATAATATCAAAATTGAGATTAGCGGAGGGAAAACGGTGGTATATGCGCACATGGAAGGCGGTTCGGCCGCAGTATCAGCAGGCCAGACCGTACATAAAGGACAGTATTTAGGCAAAAGCGACAACACAGGAAGATCGATTGCCGCACACTTGCACTTTGAGGTTAATAAGACTGCCGATTACCAGCGGAAAGTAAATCCAATCCCATACATGGGACCACTACCACCAAAAGTTAATAAGTTGAATTGCACAAAATGAACGAGACATTAAAGAAACGTCTAATTATAATCGGAATAGCAGTTACTATATTAATCGTCGGATTAATATTTCATAACATGCTCAATCAATCAGACGGCGGGACTGACGGCGACGATATCATGATAAGTTTGTTGTCTCAAGAAGAACAATCTCATGTACTTAAATACTCAAAAGATATGATTCGTGAATATCTGGCACAAGATTCCAATGAGTCGGATGCTGACTGGAAAAAACGTTTTTCACAGTTTTTAACTGACGATAGTCCGATCATCAATCGTCCCGCTATGGTATCAAATATCAGCGCAAACACGCCAACAGCCATAGTTAAAATGACCGTAGAAATCTCTGGCGATATATCGTGGTCTGACGTCACAGAGTCGCAGGTAACCGTATATGCATCAACAAATATAACCCATACCGATAACTACGACAACTCGTTCACCGATAGCTCAAACTGGTTTATAATCTTTAAAAAATCAGGTAACACATGGAAAATCTACGACATTGAACAGTGGTGGTATCCGGCAGACTGATCTTCGGAGTCTTCAGGGTGTAGTCTTCAGGGTAGTCTTCAGGGTGTCACCCTTTTATGGGAAAAAGCACTTCTTTTTGCCTTCTCATCCACGCCGTCCAACCTTTCTGATAACATGTATTTTTCGGAATGGATTCCAAAATAGTCATGTTATTTCGCACATTCCAATCTGAAAAGTTTGATTTCCGTCAACTAATTGACGCAAATAGTCTAATTTCCGTCAGTTGACTGACGGAAATTGGGGAATTGCTGGATTATTTCGGTTTTATTACGTTAATGGTATAATGTTTTTAGCTCCACGAAAGCGGGGAGATTAGAGAAGATATGGCGCAGTATAAAGTTCCGCAGGATGTCGAAGCCGATGACAAACTCGTCGGTCCGTTTGCGTTTCGGCAATTTATTTACCTGCTCATCGCGTTGGCGTGTGGGGCGGGGGCATATTTTATTTGTGCGGGTATTGGTATCAATAATCCAGTCAGTTGGATAGTGATATTGCTCACTATACCGGTTTGCGGTTTTATGATCTTGCTCGCGATCCCGCGCAAGGATCAACCGATGGAAACGTATATTGCAGCGCTGATCAAGTTCTATTTCAAACCGCATTTGCGAACCTGGCGATCCGATGGTACGCAAGATATGATTGAAATTTCCGTACCAGTGGTCGACGATAGTCCGAAGACTAAGGATTTCGACGCCGACGAGGCGGTGCGGCGTCTGTCGTTCCTGTCGGAGGTCGAGGATACTCAAGGTCGGTCGGCGCACAGCGCCATAAACAACAATCTGAACGAGGATTTTGTCGCCTCGACCACTAATGTGACCGATGTTTTGTCGCAAAATGATTCGTTGGGTCAGGAGTTGGAGGATAAATTAGTGGAGTCAGAGCGTAAAGCGCATCAAGATGTCTTGGAATTAATGCGTTATAACGAGGATCATTCGCCAATCGAATCGCCGGACGAGGTCACACTGCCCACACCACCTGAACCCGCGCTGGAACCGATCGCGCCAGCCGCTCCACCAAAACCGCCCGCACCGGAACCGACGCCAGTACCCGCACCGGCTGCACCGAAAAAACCTGTGCCAGATTTATTGCCGGAAGAGCCGGAAGTTGAACCTGAACCAAAAATTCCGCCCAAACCCGCCAAACCGGTCGTGGAAAAACTGAAAAAACCTGCTATAATTGAAGGCAGTAATGCTAAAACCGCCAAAACACCCGCCGAAGTTGAAGAAGTTATCGGACACGAGGGCGCAGATGACAGTGGGGAGGTGGAAATTGATTTGCATTAAAGGGTGGCAACTATGAATCCGAGTCAACAGATAGATCCCGTAATCGCACAGGCGCTCAGTCAAGCGGCGCCCGCTGCTCCTGTTGTACCGCCGCAACCCGAATTTATTCCTAATGAAACGATCAAAACGACCGACGCCTCGGTGATTGGCGATAGTAAACAAACCCCGCCGCCCGCGCCCGAACCGACGCCAGCACCCGCACCGCATTTGAATGTTGAACCGCCGATTGCGCCCGCGCCGCAATTTACACCCGCGCCCGCGCCAATGCCGCCGATGCCAGCGGCACCGCCGCCACAGGCTTACGAGGCTTCGCCCAGCATTGGGTCGGCACAAAAAGCCCCGGCGGACACACTGAAAAATCCGAATTCGACCCAGAATACTCTCATGTTCGACGAGTTGCGCGATAACATGATTATTATGGGCGACGCCTCGTTCCGCGCGGTGGTTGCGGCGCAATCGGTAAACTTTGACCTCATGAGCGAGCGCGAGAGGGAAGGGATCGAATATTCGTACCAAAACTTCTTGAATTCGCTAAGATTTCCGATTCAGATTTACATTCGATCACAGAGGGTCGATCTCGGACCATACCTGGACAAACTGGAAAAAGTTCGGGCAGAGCAGGACAATATGTTGCTCGGCGTGTTGATGGATGATTATATCCAATTCATCGATATGCTGTCGCGCGAAGCCAGTATCATGGACAAAAGTTTCTTTATCGTCATTCAACATTATCCGGGCGACGAACATTCACCGGTCGGCGCAACCAGCGCCAATACTACCAAAAATTTGTTGACGAATCTGTTTATGCCGTCAAATTACCACAAGCGACAGAAGATCCCGGCGGATATTTATAACCGCGCGCGCGATGAGTTGAATAATCGTGTATCTGAAACCATTGATATGTTGTCGCAAATCGGCATCAACGCCGTGCGGCTCAAGACAAAGGAGTTGGGCGAATTGCTCTATAACGTTTATAATCCTGATACCGCTACGCGCGAACCGATTGGGGATTTTCGTAATTTTGTAAACACCCTCACGCGCCGCGGCGACAATCCAAACATAGATCAAAATACAGGAGGATATTAAAATGGCAAAAAAATTATCCCCCGAGGAAATCGCCGCCCAGCAAAAAGCCAACGAGGAAAGTGCGATTTATGATGACTTCCAGCGCGGTATCAACACATTGCGCGATCTGGTTGCGCCGGCATCGATCGATTTCAAAAACAACTATTTCACATTGGGTACGAAGTGGTGCCGCACGCTGTACACTTATGCTTATCCGGCGACGGTTTACACGGGATGGTTATCGTCGATCATCAACCTCGACGAGGTGATCGATATTTCTATCTTTATCCACCCGGTCGGTACTGATATTGTCATGAAAAACCTGAAAAAGAAGGTGACTCAGTTGGAAGCCTCGATGCAATTGAATGCCGAACATGGACAGGTGCGCGATCCGGGACTCGAAGCGGCGTATCGCGACGCGGAAGAATTGCGCGACGAATTACAGGTCGGCGCGGAGAAATTTTTCCGTTTTTCGCTGTACGTCACGATTTATGCGGATTCCGAACACGAACTAAATGACATTACGCACAAAATTGAAACTTTATTCGGTCAAAATATGGTTCTCACTAAGGTTGCCTCGTCGCAACAAGAGCAGGGTCTAAACGCGACCATGCCGCAATCGCTGGATAACCTGAAAATTCACCACAATATGAACACTGGCGCGGTTTCGACGTCATTTCCGTTCACTTCCGCCGATCTAACCCAGGACAACGGTATTTTGTACGGCGTAAACCTGCACAATAACGGTTTAGTAATTTTCGATCGCTATAATTTGGAAAACGCCAACATGGTGGTATTCGCCAAATCCGGCGCAGGTAAGTCCTTTACCGTGAAATTAGAGGCTCTGCGCACCATGATGATGGGAACGGACATTTTGATCATCGATCCCGAAAACGAGTACCAGAAGCTCTGTGACGCGGTTGGCGGGGCATATATCCACCTGGCGCTAAATTCCGACACACGCATCAATCCATTCGACCTGCCACGCGTTATTGATACCGATGACGATAAAGATAACGAATCCGACGCCCTGCGTGCGAATTTGGTGACTCTGCATGGTCTGTTGCGCTTGATGCTGGGTTCGGGTCAGGTCGCCGCCAGCGGTGAAATCGTCAATATTCTAACCCCGGGCGAAGAAGCAGATCTCGATCAAGCCCTGATCGACACTTATGCGCGTGTCGGCATCACGTCCGATCCGTTGACGCACAACACCACTCCGCCGGTGATGGCGGATCTGTACGACACTTTGGTGCATATGGGCGGCAATGGTCCGGAGCTGGCGCAGCGCCTGCGTCAATACACCACTGGAACTTTCGCGGGTATCTTTAGCCAGCAATCCAACGTGGAAATCAACAACAACATGGTGGTTTTCAATATTCGCGATCTCGAGGACGAACTGCGCCCAATTGCGATGTATATCACGCTGTCGTATATCTGGAACAAAGTCCGCACCGAGCGCAAAAAACGCATGCTGATCGTCGACGAAGCGTGGCAGCTTATGAAATATCCGGATTCCGCGAACTTTATGTTCAGCCTCGCCAAACGCGCGCGCAAATATTACCTCGGTCTCACCACCATCACCCAGGACGTCGAGGACTTCATGGGTTCAGAAATGGGTCGCGCCATCGTCGCCAACGCCTCGATGCAAATCCTGCTCAAACAATCGCCATCAGCGGTCGACATTCTCGGCAAAGTTTTCAAACTGACCGAAGAAGAATTAAAACGCCTCTCGAACTTTCCGATCGGTCAAGGTCTATTCTTCGCCGGTCAAAACCACGTCGCCATTCAAATCATCGCTTCCGAAACCGAATATGGTCTGATCACGACGAATCCGAATGAATAACTCCTCGTTTTGCGTATAACTATCTTATTGTCATTGCGAGCGGAGCGAAGCAATCTCATAGGCAGATTATTTCGGGCTAACCTCCTTGTCATTCCGGGCATAATACTCATTTCGTGTCCCCGCCATCTAAACGTTTTTACCCTGTTATTTAACTAGGAAAATTGTGCTGAAACCTGGAACTAGG
>WRGU01000032.1 GCA_009787015.1 Candidatus Saccharimonadota bacterium
TGACGCCGCTAGAATTTCTGCAATCCCTTACGGGATTTGAGTGTGCTACAATTGATACAAGTGTGCTATATGTTTAGGGGGTGGACCTTTTGTAAAAATTACAACATTTATAGAAAATTCGCGCGCAACCAATGATCCAAACTATCATTGCCGCCGCCGGCAATCATGGCGACGACCATATCGCCATTTGCTAAATGACCCGAGATTTTCTGTTTCAAATCGTCGTTCATTTCGGCGGATTCGGCAATTTCGCGCGTCGCATCGTCCAAATGCGCGATCAGTTCTGCGGGTGTCAAAACCGCCTGATCCTCGTCCTCTCGCGCCAAATAGGTCGGCAGCCAATAAAGTTTCGCCGCACCGTCGAACACATTTTTGTAACTGTCAATGAAATAGTGTTGGCGGCGGTTGGTCAGCGGTTCATATAGCACAATCAACTTTTGTTCAGGATTCAAAATTTCCGACGCGGCGCTCATGCCGGCGATCAATTTTTCCGGCGTGTGTGCGTAATTAACGTACAAATTCGCCACGATTTTTTCCATGCGTTTGCCAACGCCAGGGAAGCGCGACATGACCCCGATCAGTTTTTCGAGCGGTTCGCCAGTGATTTTCGCCACAGTCGTCGCCACCAACATCGCATCACGCCGATTAAATTTACCGGCGAGTTTGATCGCCGAAATGTCGGTTTGTTCAGAGATGATATTCCGCCGAACCTCACTCCCACGCCGTTCCTCACGCCCGTCGTCACGGGGTTCGTCACTGACTCTCTCGCCGTTCTTCGATAGTCGCGCGGAAGTGAGATTCGGCTTGTCTGCCTTAAATAAATACTCCACGTCCGCTTCCCACAAAAACGTTTCGCCGGATTGTCCGATGAATTCGCGAAAAGCGGATTTGTAATCGTCGACGCTGGGAAAAATTTCTTGGTGGTCATAGGCGACGCCGGAAATCATCGTCACCGTGGGGGTGAAATGCAGGAAATTGCGATCGAATTCGTCGGCTTCGTAAATGAAATATTTTGATTCAGGATTATATTCGCCCATCTTTGCGAACGAAGTTTTCGCGGGGAGCAGGTAAGAAATCGGCAGACCTAAATTCTGGAACAGCCAAATCGTCATGGCGACCGTGGTGGTCTTGCCGTGCGTGCCGGCAATGGCGATCAAATCCAGATTTTTTTCGTGCAAAATAAAATTTAGAAATTCATCGCGCTTGCTGATCCTAATCCCATTATCGCGCGCGAATTGAAATTCCGGCGAATCAGGATTTTCCATCATCACCGCCGACGAATAGACCAACCAATCAATCGGCGTCGCCGCATGAACCGCAGCAATCTGCGCCAGATCCTGACCAATATGAATGTCGGGAATACCGTGTGTGTGCAAATAATCGATGTAACTCGAATCCTGTTTGTCCGAACCCGACACGTGATAACCGATTTGATGCGCAATTTCCGCCAAGGGACTAATGCCGCTGCCGCCGATGCCTGAAAAATAAACGTTCATTCTACAATTTTAGCACATAATGTGATAAAATATTTCTGCGCGGGTATCGTATAGTGGTTAATATCCAAGTTTTCCAAACTTGTGACGCCAGTCCGATTCTGGCTACCCGCACCATAATCAGACGTCACATATACTGTCAGTCAGTATCCGAAAAGACCCTCGTATAGGGGGTCTTTTCGGTTTTGGGGACTGACGGCGGGGCAATTCAGAGGCTTCAGCGCGCTCGTTGCTCTGCCAAACCCGCAGCGCAGGGGGTTACTACTGAACGAACCGAAACCGGTGCGGGTATCAACGGGAAAATGATTGCGCTGATCATTGTAATTCTGCTGGACGTGGCGTTCATGGTGTGGCTCGTATACAAAGGCAAGCTGAAACGCTGGCCCAAGCTGATTAAACCAACCATAGCTATTCAATTACCAGCACTTGAATGAACGTCGAGCGATACGACATGCGATTGCATCGGGATTATGCGTGAGATTATTATCTCGTCACGTTTGGTAAATAGTTTTACGCAGTTCTGATTCCTTAACCTTGATTTCTGGCAAACTGGGGATATTTATTGTCGCACCATCTGATTGTAAAAGAGATTGTTTCATGATAGCACTATTGTAATGTGATGCAGGTCGCAAGTCAATATAGTGATACAATAGTTACATGAAAAAATACGACAAAGTAGCGATCGTGTGCGATTGGTTGACCGAAATCGGCGGAGCGGAGCGCGTGTTAAAAGCGGTGTGCGAAATTTTTCCGGATGCGCCGATTTACACTTCGCAATATCGACCGAAACGCGCAGTGTGGTTTCGCGGTCATGATGTGCGGACGGGATGGTTGAATATTTTTCCGGCGGGATTGCGGCGATTCATGCCTTTCTTTCGCAACCTGTATTTTGGACATCTGGATTTGTCGAAATATGATTTAGTTATTTCGATCGCTAACGCTGAGGTGAAAGGTGTTAAAACCCGCTCAGATGCTGTCCATATTTCGTATTTGCAGGGTCCGCCCACCCAATATTACTGGGGTTTGTATGATCAGTATTTGAAAAATCCTGGTTTTGGCGCATTGAATTTTTTGGCGCGTTGGGGTTTGAAATTGTTGGTCAAACCTTTGCGGAAAACTGATTATAAATTTGCTCAAAAACCAGATTTTTTGATCGCAAATTCCGATTATGTGAAGGACGAAATCAAGAAATATTATGGACGCGACGCAGCCACGGTTCACCCGAATGTAGATGTTGAGAGGATTCGAGAGTTGGCTGGCGGGCTGAACCTTGATTCCGCGCGACTATCGAAGGACGGCGAGAAGGAGCGGAATATCTTCCTCATCGCCGGTCGTCAGGTTAGTTGGAAACGCGTTGATCTCGCGATTGTGGCGTGCATTAAAACTGGCGATGAATTGTTGGTAATCGGCGACGGTCCGGAACACAAAAATTTGGTCAAGTTAGCGCGCGGGCATGACAACATCAAATTCTTGCCGAAATATAACGGCGCCGCTGAAATCGTGCAGTATTTTCGTTCGGCGCGGGCGTTTTTATTCCCGAG
The DNA here is from genome assembly GCA_009787015.1 of Candidatus Saccharimonadota bacterium. Lineage (GTDB taxonomy): Bacteria > Patescibacteriota > Saccharimonadia > Saccharimonadales > Saccharimonadaceae > WRGU01. The sequence goes on from WRGU01000032.1 coordinate 3,035, forward strand.
TCTCGAACCGTTCGGCATTACGCCAATCGAAGCCCTAGCGACCGGCACGCCCGTGATCGCGCTAAAACGGGGCGGGGCGTTAGACTTTATTCAGGACGGTAAAAACGGCGTGTTTTTTGATGAACAAAATGTCGATTCGTTGGTTGCGGTAATCAAAAAATTCGGGAAAATGAAATTTGATTCCGCCAAAATTTCCATGACCGCGCGCGAATTTTCCGAACAAAATTTCAAGGAAAATTTTTCAAAAACAATTGAAAAATGCGTGGACAAGAAAGGAAGATCGCATGAGTAAAACGCTCGACCACACCGTCATTGCGAGCCAAAGGCGAAGCAATCCCGATCGTAGTACTGGATTGCTTCGGCAAAAGCCTCGCAATGACGACAAGTGCGAAAAACTGAATCCCTGGCAAAAAGTTTTATTATTTGCGCCGATTGCAATTTGGTTTTCGTACCATCCGCACATCGATTTTGGTCATGATGATAGTATGAATTTTAAGTTATCAATCACCATAATTTATGCGCTAATTTTGGCACTGATAGGACTGCCGCAAATTTGGCGCGAACGGCGAAAATTGATTAAAGATAGAGCAGTGTGGTTAGTCACGGCGTTCGTAGCGTGGAACGGCATGTCGCTAATATGGACGGCGAATTTGACGCGCGGAATTTTAACATGCGGGATAATCGGGATACTGTTTTTGATATTTTTATCAATGATCGCGGAGAGGGAAAAATTAAAAAAAGTCTTGCCGATGCTCGTAAAAATTTTGATCGCTGCGACCGTCGCCATGTGCGTTTTTGGTTGGGCGCAAATGTTTGCGGGTATTTGGTTGGGTCAGGGTGAAACATTGTTATGTAATGGTTGCACAGCGATACAATTCGGTTTCGTGCGTCCGAATGCGTTTGCGATCGAACCGCAATTTTTCGGTAATCTTTTACTTGCACCGACACTGATTTTATTATGGCGAATACTAAAAAAACAGGGTAATTGGCGAACAAATTTAGTGTTCGTGTTCATCGCGGCGACGTTAATTTTGACGTTGTCGCGCGGAGCGATTTTTGCCTTTGGAATCGGTGTGGCAATACTTTCCTTAATGCAAATTATTTGCATTAAGGAGTGGAAAAAGGTGTTTTTCGAGCTATTTTTAACGATTTTTGCGATTTTCGTGGCACTAGTTACGCAAGGTTTTACCGCCGCCATCAACCCGAATTTTGACGAAACTTTTGGCGGGGCGATTGCGAAAAGCCTGAATCAGTTATCCATGGGCGTGATTAAATTGCACGAAGATAAAACCGACGACCCAAACCCGCCCGCCAACCAAACAACCGACCAAAACGAACCACCAAAAACCGAAACTAACAAAAAATCCACACCGCATTTTGATGGTTATGTTGAGGAATCAACCGAAACGCGATTGGAGTTGTCGCGATTGGCGCTCGCGGCGTGGGGGAGCAATTTCCAACATATGTTTTTCGGGGTCGGTATTGGTGCGAGCGGTGTGGAAATGGCGCAATTTTCCGGGTCTCGGGGTGCGCGCGAAATCGTTCAGAATGAATTTATTGAAGTTTTGTTGGAATTAGGGATAATCGGCGCGACGATTTTCGCGATACTGATTATCGGTTTTTTCCGTCAAACGCGTTCGAAAAAATACTTGTGGGCGATCATCGCGGCGTTCTTAATTCAATGGAATTTCTTTTCCGGTTATCCGAGCGCGCTGCACATCTACCTGATTTTATTTTGCGCCTTTGCCGGTTATGACTTGCCAAAACGTGCGCCACAGAATTGATAAATCCAACCAAAACGACCAATTTTGCACATAATATACATCGAGTTTGCGGCGTTGTTCCCACGGTAAATTGCGACGACCCGAAATCTGCGCCAAACCCGTAATGCCGGATTTAACGTTCAGGATCATATGTTTTTTCTCGTAAACATTTAATTCCTCGGGGATCAGAGCGCGCGGTCCGACCAACGAAATATCGCCGCGGAAAACATTCCAGAGCTGCGGCAGTTCGTCAAGCGACGTCCGGCGCAAAAACCTCCCCAATTTCGTAATGCGCGGATCATCATCGAGATGATCGCCAGCATCGCGATATTGCTTGATCAAATGTGTTTGTCCAATCATATCGAATGCCTGTTCCGGTGTCGTGCCGTCGAATTTTGCGAATTGCGTGCGGAATTTGTACACGGAAAATTTCTGATCGCCGCGCGTCAAACGCGTTTGGCTAAAAATCGCCGAACCGCCGCCGCAAATCTTTTCCAAAATCCAAATGATCAGGAGAATCGGCGATAAAATTAATAGCGCGAACCCGCTCGTACCGAGATCAAACAATCGTTTGCCGACACGTCCCCAACCGAGCAGGGTGGTCGGTCGTACGCTCATCATCGGCACGTCGCCCATAAACAAACCGACCTCAATGCGGTCGGGCAGGTCATTAATTTCAGTCGGCACAAATTTGAAATCAATGAAATTTTTCTGGGCATAATTCAAAATTTCCTCATTAATCGTCGGATTTTCCGGTGTGGCGATTTGGATGATAATATTCGGATTAAGGTTGCGAATGGCTTCGGCAAAACTGCGATGCGTCACGAAATTTTTGCGCCGATCACCGACGACCGAGTGAATTTTGTAACTACTGTTCGTATCGTTAATATCGTCGAAAATTCGGTGCGCCACATCATTATCGCCGATAATCATGACATTGGTTGCGCCGATCGATTTCCGTTGGCGCATGAAACGTAATAAATGCAAAACACCGCGCTCCAACATAATTAGAATTATACTAATCAAAAATCCGTAAATCGGCACGAGTTTGGCGGGGAAAATCGGATCATTATGAAAATAATCGATAAAAATCATGAACATCAGCGCACCAAACGCGCCGATGAACAACCGACACCACCACGCGAATCGATGGGCGGGTATTTGACGGTATGATCCGATTAACGCGAACCATAATATCGTAAACGGTGCGAGCAGTAGAACCAACGACCAAAAGTAATCGTATGCCGCCACGAATTCATTAACCGGCACGTCGCTGACCTTGACGCGCAAAATATAGGCGACGACGTATGCCGCAATTACCGCCAAAACATCGCCGATCATCATAAAACCGACAAAAAACAGAGAATTATGCTCGCGTTTCACGAGATTATTTTATCATAAAATAGATAAAATGTCTCGCACCCAAAAAGTTCGAACAAGTTTAACCCTGTTTACTACTCATGTTTTACGTAATTATTTCGTGAAATAGACGAAAAACCTTAGTTGGAAGATAAGGTATTTAGATGAAATATCGCACTAGCAATAATTATCGTCCCTGTGAAGTTCTGGACTTGCATTTCTAATGCTAAAGCGCTAATATAGTTATGGTAATAAGGCTCGTTGGGTTTATGCAAGGAGGTTATGATTCTGTGAAAAAAATGAATCTTGTGGTGATTTCTTTGATTGCGGTAGGTTTACTGTCATTATTTATGATCAAAACCCCAGTTGTTTTCAGCGATGAGCCGATTTCGATTGGGGTGAATGTGGCGAATAAGTTGGATGTGGCGCTCGCCGTGGGGCCGACGGAGGTGGATTATTCGACTTTTGAGGCGGATCTCAGGGCGCTACTCGCGGCGAAGAGTCCGGCGGTGGATCCGAATGACCTGTATGTGACGGCGGCGAAAGCGGTGTCGGCAAGTTCGACATCGGAGTTTACTTGGTGGGCTTATGATCATACGCGGCCGACAGTGACAGAGTACGGCGGGACGGCGAATGTAAATGATAGTTCGCATACTTATATTGATACGGCGATTAGTAATACGACTACGGCGACATATTCACATATGAATGAGGTCAAGGGGTTGTGGTCGCCGGACAACATCACAGTGAACGCTACGGCGACTAATGCTCTGGGAATCAATAATATGCCGGGGTTTTATTATGAGGGGGCTTTGCCGGCGAATTTTCGGTTGGGGACGCCGGATTCGACTAATCCGGACCTCGCGTATAGCGGGCAGTTGGGCGGATCTTCGCCGCAGACGCGACGGCTCAGGCATCCGTATAATGGAATTATTTCGCATATGGTCGAGTCTGATAATGGGGCGACGATGGATTTTTATGGGTATCCGCACGATTCGTATAAGGATTTTCGATTTTTGCCGAACGATCAGGCGACAAAGAAGGTGTTTGAGTTTGCGATTCAGGAAGATGTGGCTTATGACGCGCTGGATGGAGTGGGATTTTTCTTTAATACGAGTATAACGGGGAGTTACGCGTCGAAGAATCAGACGATGAGCGGGTATTTATTATTCCTTAGTTATGCGACGGCAACTTCAGGGACTGAGGAAATGGGCAAGGGGCGATACATGGCGATTTATAAGTTCCAAAACGTGAATACTTATCGCTTTCATCAGTCCATGAACAGTACGACGGCTACGGCGACCACATCGTATACAATTGCGAATTATAATGAGGGGGGCGGGAATAAGTTCGTGGAGGTGGCGCGAAGTCCGATTTATACGAAAACGGATAAATATCGCCGGATAAAGTTAGAGGTGTATCCGACTTATGTCAAGGCTTATTATAATGGGAGCCCGAGTAACGCGAATGTGCTGGTAACGCCGATCGCGGAGGGCGAGACGCCGGTGAATTGGACAAACGGGATAACGGGAGAACAGATTCCGCTGGATCCGGCATACGTCACGAGCTTTGGGTTCGGACCGATGGCTTCTTATATCCAACATACTTGTGCGCGACCGACGCATTTGGCGTTGCAGAATCTGTCGATGAGTGTAGATAAGGCGATGGAGCTGAAAGAAACGGTGGAAAAACCGATTTGGCACGAGAATACACTGAGGTATTTGGTGAATTTGAACGAACATACGATAACGGATTTTGAGTCGAATGCGGTGATTGGGTCGCTTCTGACGCGGCTGCGCAATGATGATATTTACTATATTGGTTGGGGGTCGACGGTGAATGCAGTAGCTAGCGCAGAATTTTTGCGAATGCATACGCTGAAGGGAACGGTGGTGGATATTGAATCTTTGGCGGCGCTGGAGACTGATCCGGATTGGATAGCGCTGAGTCCGGAGATGAAGACTTATTATCTAGATAATGTGATTAGGGTGGCTAATCCGAAGCTGACTTATGCGCAGCAGATGCAGGCGATTGCGGATAAGATTTATGAGCGATATTGGCGGTCGAATACAGAGGATAGGGTGCTGGTGACGGATCAGGTGGTGCTGACAGTGAGCGGCGCGGAACAGACTGGCTCGGCGGATCTAGAGTATCCGAGCGGGAAGTGGAAGGTGGTACATCGGCTGGACCATACGGATAGTCCGAACAGCGACATGGAAGATCCGTTCGATAATGACGAAGGGATCCACGATAAGAGCGGGCAGTTTATGTCGGATCTCGATATCACATTTAATCTGCCGGGCTATTATGATATTTATTATCGCGGGCAGTATCTCAAAACGGTGACAGCACATCGGGCGCCAGTGGCGAATTTTAGCGTGAATATCAACGATGGAAATCCGATATTTACCAGCACGTCGGTCGATCCAGACGACGAAACGAGTGGGATTGTCCGGGAAACTTGGAGCTATTTGGATATTGGAGTGGACGAAACGCCGCATGCTGGAAAACCGAGCACTTTAATTCCGGGGCATTTGTATTTAGTGACAATAGAAGTGGAAGATAAATATGGGGTGGTGGATTCGATCGCAAAACAAGTGCATTATCTTGAGGATATTGAAGATGAAGATCCGGAAAACATTTTGCCGCCGTATTCGGAATTTGATTTGTCGCCGCTTAAGGTATTAAAGGGGGTTGGGAGTCAGGATATATACATTACGAACACGAGTAATGATCCGCAGGGGTTGCCGATCACGTCAACCTTTACTTTGAGCAAGGGCGGTATAGCGGTGCCGTTTGCGATTACGGAGGGGGCGAACGATGTATCGAGTTTAGCGGCGGGGATTTATACAATTACGCTCGTGGTGAATAACGGAGTGCATGATTCAGTAGAGTTTGCTAGGGATTTTTCGATAACTGTGGATTCGATTAAACCGACGGCGGTGATTAGTCCGAACACGGGGAGTTTTTCGGTGAACACGCCAGTCATAATAACCTTTGATGACACAGGGGGGAGCGGGTTAAAGAGCCAAAGGGTTGCGATTACGGGGAGCGCGAGCGCGCCGGGGGCGAGCGATTCAGCATGGAGCGCCTTAAGCGGGTCATCGTCGAGGATTGTAACGATAAATACGGTGGGGACGACTTATATCCATTGGGAGGCGGAGGATCATGCGGGGAATACGAATTCAGGGACTTCGGGGGCGTATACTTTGGCGAAACAGGCGACGAGTGTGGTTTTGAGCGCGGATCCGGCGACGAGCGCGATTTATCCGGCGCCGATACAACTAACGGCGACATTCGCTACGGCAGATCCGACAGGGGTAGCGTTCTTTTTGGTAGATGGAAATGTAGTAGGGAGTGCGACTATTGCAGGCGGGATAGCGTCGTTTGAGTATATACCGAACGGGTTATATATGGGGAATGTGACGCTTTCAGTGACGTATAGCGGGAATGCGACTTATAACGGGGCGACGGACAGCTTGGCGTTTAATATTATTCATAATAGTACAGCGGAGGTAACGGTCGGGGCGCAGACGAATAAGACTTATGATGGGGAAGTGTTTGTTTATAGTGGTGTTTCGGTGGTCGGGACGAATCAGTACAGCGTGACGTTCACGGGGCGCGACGGGACGACTTATAGTAGCACAACCCCGCCGACCGATGCCGGAAAATATACGATTACAGTTACGACGACCGATCCGGGGTACGCGGTACGGACAGGGAGTGCGAACTTTGAAATTTTTAAAGCGGATCAGGCGGCTTTGACCGTGACGGGGTTGCTCGCGTCGTATGACATAGAGCCGGGGACGACGGTTTTGCTCGGGACGAGCGGGGGGTCGACGGGAGGAGCGGTGACGTACGCGAGCTCGGATACGAGCGTGGCGTCGATTTCGGGAAATGTGTTAACGATTCATAAAATGGGAGATTTTACGGTGACGGCGACGATGGCGGGGAATGGGAATTATAATGCGGTGAGCTCGAGCGCGTTTTCTGTGGGGGTGGACGATGAAACCGCACCAACCGGAAAAATAACGCTGGGCGCGACGGACTGGACGAGTTTTACCGCAAGCGCGCCATTCACATTGTTTTACAAAAGTGCGATTAACCTCTCAATAACCGCCACCGACAATAGTGGTGAGGTGGTGGATATTAAATATTATGTATCGTCGACCGAACTCACGGCGACTGCCGCCAAAGCGATCACAGCTTGGACGAGCGGCGACGCGCTGACACTAAGTCCAAACAGTCGAAACATTGTTTATGCGAAATTGACCGACACTTCGGGCAATGTAGCGATTATAAATTCGACTGGCATCGTGATCTATAGCGACAGTGCGCAAGGTACGGCGACCGTAACTCACGGTAAATATTCGGGAAATCAGCCGGCAACGGTGGTGCTAAACGGCAACACAGTGGCAAAAGTGATGAACGGCGGCGACACTTTGGTGCTGGGAACGGATTACACGGTGAGTAGCGGAAATATCACCCTACTGGCGCACTTCTTGGACGGTTTGGATGTGGATGATTATACTTTAACAATTTATTATCATCCGATGGGGCGGGAATACCACGATATCGCCGGCAACGAAGCGCCACTCACTACAATGTTAGATCTGATGATTCAAAAAGCCGCAACGGTGATTAATTTAGTGGTTCCACCGACGGAGGAGGGCGGCGATGTAGTGGTAACGGCAACTTTGCCGAAACTGGGCGACGGTGGATATCCAACGGGGACGGTAACGTTCCTAATCGATGGTGTGCCAATGACTGGTTCAGAAGATATCGTGCTAGTGAACGGCGTGGCAACGTTTGTGATTGCGGGCGGATTTGCTGGTGGGGAGCATACAATAGAGGTCGTGTATAGCGGAGACGATAATTATGAGACGAAAGAGACGGCGTTGAGGAAATATGCAATGTCGGCGAAAGGTTCGTTAAGCACCCCTAATACCGGCATGTCTGTGGTCGAATCCCGCACTGGTTCCAGCAGTCCAGCGTCCACGGGGATCTTCGGAGTGGTTGCAGTGACAATTTTAGGTTTGATTCTGGTTGTTAAACGTCGTCGAAATCGCTCATAAATACCATAAACACCATTTAGTCATTGACTTTTTGATTAAAGTGTGCTACAATGGTAAGATATGGCAAGTATACCTAGAAATTTTGAGAAAGGTTACAGCGGTAAATTGGTTCATCAGGCGTGGCAAGAGATCGACGCGATGAAACTGCAGTCGCCGGAATCTGTTAATATTATACTTCTGGATCGCCGGCAACAGATTCTGGGGGCGGTTAGTGCGCGATTGTTGGAAATGCTCAGTAATGATGAGTGGTCAAATACCAATTACAGTGAAAAAACCAAAGCGGCACTGCTGAAAATTAAAATCGACGGGATTTTGAGTAACGACGCATCGAATGTTGCAGAATTAGCGGGGGGGGGTCTTACAGAAATTTCGGAGGTTGGTTTGGTCGCCGGTGTATTAGAACGCGAGGTTTCCGCACGGCGGGAACATAATAAAGACAAAGCAAGATTCATGAGAGAAAAAGCCCGCGCTGCCGGTAAGACACTCGGGCGTCCAGCCAAGGAGCTCGAGGGTTTCGACGAACTCGCGGAACAGTATCGGCAAGGTCTAGTCACGTCAAGGGTCGCTGGCGCACAACTTGGTTTAACGCACGCTGCTTTCCAGAGACGCGTCGCAAAGCAGGATCAAGAGCGCGCGAGTGAGGGCGGGGAAGAAGAAACTGTCGAGTCCGCAACCTAAAAAGCTGTCCCTACGTACGACGCTTTACTAATACTAATCCCGAAATCATCGCTATCATTATCACCGCGAGGATTAAACCGCCAAGCTTTGACGTCGATTTTATATCATCATACTTGCCGGTGTTTGGCATTTCAAAGCGGGTTGGTTTTTTCGTGAGTTCCAATCGCCCATTATTTCCCAAACTATAAACCTTGAGATTATTAACAAAGGTCGAATTCAGATAAAATTCAGCCGTATCGGTCCGATTTTCACTCTTGTGGTGATTTGTGTTGGTCGCTCGTTTCAATGTTCCCGCCGGAATGTATGGTTTGCCGGCGCCGTCCACCGCCACATTTGCCGCATCATCGCCAATCTGTTGATACGTGTAGTTCAGATAACCCGCCGTGTGTTTATCGAAATATTCTTCTTGAATATAGTAAGTTTCTTCACTCGAATACGTAAAAGCTTCAACATAACTGCCTCCCGCTAAAACGTACAGCGGCGTATCCTCTTGGTAAATATAGTACGGATTGTATTCATTGGGCGTAAAGAATGCGAAAGCTGAATCCTCCTCCCACTCATTCGTATACAAATAACATTTCGGAGCCGTGCAAGTTTTGTCGGCGCCCGCTTTCATTCCTACTGTATAGGTCAGCCTAACCGGCAATCTGTTCGTCAGTAGAACATCTTCCACTTGATCGAATGCGTCGTATTTCGGATACACCGTTCGCACCGGAATCAGACTTTGCGGGATCGACCACTTAATCACTTGTTGTCCTTTAATCAGAGAAACCGTCATATTATTCGCCACATTCACAGTATAAGTAATATCATCAAGCGCCTCAATGATCGTAATCGCGGAGTAAAACAGATCCGTGTCAATATTTCCAATCTCGTCAATTACCGCCGCTGTTTTCGGTCGTCGCTCAATTATCGTCGTTGCTCCCGCCGGCACTGCGTTCACGCTGCCGTCCATCGCATAATAATTATCAACATAAACCCCACTACTGTCCGCATAATAAATAATAATCGTCTCCGAATCATCATCAGAAATCGCCATCGGGTTATAATAAATCGCTCCGCCCGCCACACACGACATCATTAAATCTTCCGCCTGGGGGAGACTTAGTCCTAGCACAAACGCCAACTGTCCCATGACCGCATCCCACCAAGTGCTGTGTGTTTCATTGATAATCTTATACGCAAAATCCGCCCCAAAATACGACCGCCCGCCCGACCGCAGTCCTTTTCCTTCTCGAAATTCCATATTTTCCCCAATAACATCCACAAAGGTTAAATAACCCGTGGCATTCGGATTACTATAATCGCTCGACGTCGCATAGTTACCCTTGGAGACGATTGAAGCTTGGATGCTCGCGAACGCATCGTGCAACTCCGCCTCGCTCTCCGCCGCATAATAGCCATTTGCATAATCCGTTGAATACACGTAACCACCGTCGTTTTTCGCTGTCGTGAGTTGCGTCATCATCGTTCCGCTCCGCAGCACCGGAAAAGTTGCCGTCCCGTTATTAACAAATCCGCCCAAAAGCGTCTGCATATTATAAGTTTGACCCGAAAAGACCTTTGTATTCGCACCAGCATTATTTTTCGGATCAAGTACCGCTTTTGCGTTAACACTGCCCGCGACCCCGACCCCAATCGTATAAAACGCCGCATTTGATGGAGTGTGCGAATAATAATGTTCATCCACCCTCTGTTTCCAATACGCCGCCGTCATCACCGTCAAAACATCCGTCCCAAAATCCGCCGTACTCCCATTTCCAATATCATAATTCGTATTTGTATAATTTGTCGTCTTATAATCAGTCCAGCCATAAGTCGGCTCGCCGTCCGTGAGCAGCACTATCACCGGCTTCCGCGGAATCGTCACCAACCTTTCGTCCGGCAGACCCTGATTAACGGTGTGTATATAATTAGTGTCAGCATTGTCCAAAAGAATCTTCGCGCCCTCATAAATCCCTCTTTGTGTCGGGGTACTTCCTGAAACTGCTGTTGTACGACTTACAACATCTGCATTCGCAATCTCGCTATTCACTCGAATGGCTGGTCCTGGCGCAATTTCGAAAAAATCCCCACTCATCGGGACGGTATAGTGTCCCAACTTTAGGATCGGCGTGGTCACTCCTCCGTACGCCACCACTGCAAATCGATTATCCGTCGAATTTTGCATCAATTCCCGCGACGCGTTGTTTAGTGCCGCCACCATCGTTTCAAACCGCGAAGCTCCGCCGAGACTGGTATTCATGCTGAGCGACAGGTCAATCACAAAGACCACATCCGACGGCAATACGAAACTGCTCACCGAATAATTTTGCGCCAACGCCGACAAAGTCACTAAAAATTCATCATCATAAGAGGTCGAATAACCAATCGTCCGATCATTCTCATCCTGCCAATCCACGCTCCCGAGCGACACCGTTTTATCCACCCATAGCCGCCCATTCCTGAGCGTCGAAAAATCAAAATTCTCCATCACTCGGTGCGTGTCCGGATCAGTCACCATATTGCCGCTCGCCGCAAAAATCGTTGACGAACAGATCATCATAAACGGGGTTATCAAACCCACCATAATCAAAGAACCAATGATCAATATCTTCTTCAACATTGAACCTCCTTCACACTTGTATAATAAGTATACTAGTTTATTGTGTAAAACACAAACGGAATTTTGTCGGATATCGTCCTGCGGACTCCTTCGGTTCGAAATCGCAATCTGCGATACCAAAGAAAAACACCAACCGCAAGGGCTAGTGTCTTTCTTTGGCTCCGGAGGCCGGATAGCGCTTAGATGTCATACTGCTTCACATTATGACATCACGCTGTAATTGTCAAATCAAGAATTTGACAATTACCGAACCTCCGGTTCGATTTTCGACTACGCGAAAACTAAAATTAAAAATACAACCGCAAGGGCTGTATTTTTAATTTTGGCTCCGGAGGCCGGATTCGAACCGGCGACCAATTGGTTAACAGCCAACTGCGCTACCGCTGCGCTACTCCGGAACACGTTTAGTATTATAGCGAAATTTTCTGTGGCGGTCAAGCGCTGCTTCGCGTCGCAGATAATTCTTCGTCGCCTCGGAAAAATCAATCTTCGTTTTTTCGCTCGCCTCCTAGAATTATCAAGACGGTGTTGTCAAAATATCTGATTCATAGTATAATTGCCGCATGAAACAAGCAAATCTACTATGGATCGACCTCGAAATGACGGGTCTGGATCCGAACGAAGATCGTATTATGGAAGTTGGCGTGATCGCGACCGACCTCGACCTAAAGGAAGTCGCGCGTTATTCGGGCGTCGTCAAAGTCCCGCATAAATTAGCGGAAGCGCGCATGGTTGGCGGGTTTTGGGATAAAAATGCTCTGGCGCGCGCGGCGCTGCTGGAACAGAATTTGACGGAGGGGAAGAGTGGACGAACGATTGAAAAAGAACTAATCAAATTCCTCGACGACAATTTCGACAACAGCCAACCGATCTACCTCGCCGGTAATTCGATTCATCAGGATCAGAAATTCATCGAACGCGAATGGCCGCAATTTAATGCGCGGCTGCATTATCGACAACTCGACGTCAGCGCATGGAAAATCATTTTTGAACATCTCGGCATAAAATTTAGCAAACCCGAAAAACATCGCGCCATGGCGGATATTGAGGGATCGATTGCCGAACTCAAATCTTATCTAAAAAAAGTGAAAAAATGACCCACAAAGAAATCGAAGAATTCATTTTACAGATGCCGAACGCGCGTCTCGACTATCCATTCGGCGAAACCACCGCCGTGTACCGCGCGGCGAACGACAAAATGTTCGTATTGATCGCAGAAGGGTCAAATCCGCTACGCATCAGTTTGAAAGTCGACCCGCAATTAGGACAATTATTGCGCGACAAATACGAATCCGTCATGCCGGGTTGGCACCTCAACAAAAAACATTGGATCACAGTATTAGCAACAGGGCAGTTATCCGACCAGGAAATCCGCGATTTAGTGCGGCACAGTTTTGAATTGGTGAATGAGTGAGCGTCATCACCGGACTCGCTCCGGTAATCTAGTTATTGTGTCGCCTTTGGCGACCATTTATTACTGGATTCCGCAACAAGTGCGGAATGACGAAAGGGGTGTGGAATAACAATTTCCCTCTACCCCACAAGACAGTCTTGTGTGGCATTGTAAAAACCACAACACTAAATAACCCTAAATCCCTTGACCCATGGGGGGGGG